>NZ_JBEXTT010000034.1:0-53340 GCF_040614155.1 Nocardiopsis sp. NPDC006139 | reverse complement strand
GCGGCGTTCTACCCGCGGGCCCGCGCGTTCATGGACGCCCAGCTCGCCCGCTGGGCGGCCGGGGAGCCGCTGGAGAACATCGTCCGGCCCGGCCGCCGGTAGGGACCGCGCCCCCCGCCCGGCGGGCCGGGGCCCGGGCGGCCGCGGACCGTCGGTACCGCGGACCAGAATGGGCGCATGAGGATCGCGGTGGTCGCCGACGGCGAGGGCGGCGGACGGTTGCGGCCGCTGGACGGGGACGGCCCCGAACGGCGGGTCGACGACCTGGCCGCGGCCGTCCGCGCCGCCGAGGCCGACCGGCCCCGCTGGGTGTGGGCCGACACCCGCGACGTCTACCCCGACCTGGTGCGCGCCGGGGTGCGGGTGGAGCGCTGCCACGACGCGGCGCTCGTCGAGGCGCTGCTGCTCGGATACGAGGGGCGCCACGGCGAGCCCCGTTCCCTGGGCGCCGCCTGGTCCCGGCTGCACGGGCGCCCGGTGCCCGCGGACCCCCACGAGCCGGCGGGGGAGGGCGCGGCCGCCCAGCCCGCGCTCTTCGAGGCCGACCGCTCCACCCTGCCGCCGGGCACGGACCGGCTCGACGCCCTGGCCGAGGTCCACGCCGACCAGCGGCGCCGCCTGGCCGCCCTGCCGCCCGGCATGGACCTGCTGGCCGCGCTGGAGTCGGCCGGGGCCCTGGCCGCCGCCGAGATGTCCCACGAGGGCCTGCCCTGGCGGCCCGACCTGCACGACCGGATCCTCACCGGCCTGCTGGGACCGCGGCCCCCGGCGGGGCGCCGCCCCCCGGTGCTGGCCGACCTGGCCGCCCGCATCGGCGAGGCCGTCGGCCGCGAGGTCAACCCCGACTCCCCGGCGCAGGTCCTCAAGGCCATGGCGTGGATCGGCCACCCCGTCACCTCGACCCGGGCCCGGGAGCTGGAGCGGATCGAACACCCGGTGGTGCCGCTGCTGCTGCGCTACAAGGAGCTGTCGCGGCTGCACTCGGCCAACGGCTGGGCCTGGCGGGACGCCTGGGTGGACGAGCGGGAGGGCCCCGACGGGGTGCGCCTGGGCCGGTTCCGCCCCGACTACGTGGTGGGCGGGGTCGTCTCCGGGCGGTGGGCCACCCGGGGCGGCGGTGCCCTGCAGATCCCCAAGGCGGTGCGCGGCGCCGTGCGGGCCGACCCCGGGTGGGTGCTGCTGCGCGCCGACGCCGGGCAGCTGGAGCCGCGCGTCCTGGCCGCGGTCTCGGGGGACACCGCCCTGGCCGAGGCGGCCGCCGAGGACGACCTGTACGCCCGCCTGGCCGTGCACACCGGCGACGACCGGGCCCGCGCCAAACTCGGCCTGATCTCCGCCATGTACGGCCAGACCGGAGGGGACGCCGCCCCGCTGCTGGCGCTGCTGCGCCGCCACTACCCGCGGGCCCTGGAGTACGTGGACGCCGCCGCCCGCACCGGCGAGCGGGGCGGGGTGGTGCGGTCCTGGCTGGGCCGCACCTCGCCCCGGCCCGCCGGGTGGGAGCGGCGCACGTCGGGCCCCGACGGCGAGCGCCACCGGCGGGCGCACGGCCGGTTCACCCGGAACTTCGTGGTGCAGGCCGGGGCGGCCGAGTGGGCGCTGGTGCTGCTCGCGTCGCTGCGGCTGTCGATGCCCGGGGCGGTGGTGTTCTTCGTGCACGACGAGGTGCTGCTGCACGTGCCCCGCGAGCGGGCCCGGGAGGCCGTTCACGCGATCGATGCCGCCAGGGAGCGGGCGCGCACTGTCCTGTTCGGGGACACTCCGGTACGATTCCCCCTGGCTGTGACCGTTGCAGAGGAGTACGAAGACACCCCCCGACCCCCCATGACCCCCTGACCGGCCCGTACCGGGACGTTCGATATCGGACGGCGTGGGCTTCTTGCAAAGGCGTTCAGGTACACCCATTCTTGGACTCGGAACGTCATCGGAAAGGCGCGCGCCGTAGGGGTCCCCCACACCCCGGGTCGTTCAGAGAAAGGGCGAGACATCCCCGTGCGGAGCCGTAGATCTGCTTGCACCACGGCGGTCCTGGTGGCCGCCTTCACCGCGTTCGGGGCGGCTCCGGCCTGGGCCGACCCTGTCGTCGAGGACCGACCCCCCATCAGCGAACAGGCCGACCCCCTCGCGTCCGGGGGATCCGACCCCCTCCGGGACCCGCAGGCCTCCGCCTCCCCCGAGGTCGCAGACCCCGACGACCTCAGCCACAGCGCCTACGTGGCCCCCTTCCGCGAGGCGCGCAGCATCGAATACTTCGTGGTCGCCCAGGAGACCCTGCCCGCCGAGGCCGTGGACGCGGTCCGCGGGATCGACGGCGTCGAGCACGTGCTCACCGTGGACGCCGCCCGGGTCCTGGTCGACGAGGAGGCCATGTCCGTGCTGGGCGTGGACCCCTCCACCTTCCGCAACCACGCCCCCGAGCCCTCCGCCGAGTCCGACGACATCTGGCAGGGCGTCGCCGAGGGGCGCATCGCGCTGTCCAAGGACGCCGGCACCGAGCGCGGGCTGGAGGTCGGCGGCGACGTCACCGTGACCGGCGGGCGCGGCGACGTGCCCCTGGAGGTGTGGACGCACGCCACCTCCGGCATCGCCGGGATCGACGCCCTGGTCTCCCGGGAGACCGCCGCCGAACTCGGCATGCCCGAGGGCAACGCGCTGGTGGTCTCGGCCTCCGGGGCCGACCTGTGGGACCTGTACGAGGAGCTCGGCGGGGCGCTGGGCGAGGACGTGTCCGTCCAGCTGGTGGGCGACGCCCCCGAGCCGGCGGGCGACGGCGAGACCGTGCCGCCGACGGTCATCGAGCGTGTCATCGCCAACGCCGAGTCCCAGCTGGGCGTCCCCTACGTCTGGGGCGGCACCACCCCGGGCGTCGGGTTCGACTGCTCGGGCCTGCTCCAGTGGGCCTTCCGCGAGGCGGGCGTGGAGATCCCGCGCGTCACCCACGACCAGTGGAACGCGGGCGAGCGCATCGCCTTCGAGGACATGGAGCGCGGCGACCTCATCTTCTGGAGGTCGGACCCCACCGCGCCCGACTACATCTCGCACGTGGCGATCTACCTGGGCGACGGGATGATGCTGGAGGCGCCGCGGACCGGCCTGGACGTGCGCGTCACCCCGGTGCGCACCGCCAACTACGCGGGCTCGGTCCGCGTCCACACCTGACCGCTCGGCGGAACGCGCGGGCCCCGGCCGTTCGGCCGGGGCCCGCGTGCGTTCCGGAGGGGACGGACCTGTCCCGCCACGACCGCGGCCTCCTCGACGAAGTCGCCGAGGAACCCGACACCCGGCCCCGCAAGACGTCGGGGTGGGACTCCCCGTCCCAGCGTCTCGCGGTACTCATCTCGACTCATCCCGGCAGGCAACCGATCACCATGTTGCGACGAGCGCTCGGATTCGCCGGCCCCGGGCGGAGGCCCTCGGGCGGCGGCGGGGCACCGCGCCCGGGAAAGGCGGTGGGCCGTGGCGCCGCCGAACCGGCGGCACCACGGCCCACGGTCTCCTTGTCCGAAGGACCCGGCCGGGAGGGGAAGGCAGGCCTCGGTTCAGGAGGGGGTTGACAGGGAGCCGCTGAGGGAGGGGGAGACAGCGTGCCGACCCTGTCGGGATGGTCCTGGGGTGTGACGACGGCGTTCCGTCGCACAAGGACTACATAAGCAGCGAGCGGGCGATTTGGCAAGAGGCACGATCAAGGCAGGCAAGTGGTCCCAAACCAGTCTTAACGTGCAAAACGATGATTCGGATGTCCGTTTCGTTTCCGTTCGTCTCAGCGCCCGGCGGCGTATCCCTGGGAGCCCCGCGCGTCGGCCGCCGCACGCAGCTCGCCGGTCTCCGGATCGCGGGCCACGGCCGCCAGCCGCCCCAGCGACCAGGGCTCGGACACCTGCACCCGGTGCCCGCGCCGGCGCAGCTCGGCGATGACGT
The DNA here is from genome assembly GCF_040614155.1 of Nocardiopsis sp. NPDC006139. Lineage (NCBI taxonomy): Bacteria > Bacillati > Actinomycetota > Actinomycetes > Streptosporangiales > Nocardiopsidaceae > Nocardiopsis > Nocardiopsis sp. NPDC006139. The sequence goes on along the minus strand of NZ_JBEXTT010000034.1, from coordinate 49,422 downwards.
CCTCGCCCAGGCCCGGCTCCACGACCAGGTCGCCCGGGACGGTCTCCCGGGGGTGGAACGAGCTGGGGAAGGCGTTGGTGTGGAACATCGGGGCGTCCAGGGCCTCCTGGAGGTCCTCCACCCCGTTGAGGATGCGCAGCAGCGCGGTGAAGGTCCACTGGTCCTGCTGGTCGCCGCCCGGGGTGCCGATCGCCAGCACCGCCTGGCCGTCCTCCCGGGTGACCAGGGTCGGGGACAGCGTGGTGCGCGGCCGCCGGCCCGGGGCCAGGGCGTTGGGGGACTCCGGGTCGAGCCAGAACATCTGGGTCCGGGTGCCCAGCGGGAACCCGAGCGCCGGGATCACCGGGGAGCTGGTGAGCCAGCCGCCGCTGGGGGTCGCCGACACCATGTTGCCGCGGGAGTCCACCACGTCCACGTGGCAGGTGTCGCCGCGCTGCACGGTGGGCTCGCCGAGGGTGCGGTCCGCCGGGGCCTCCTGCGCCAGGTACACCGGCGGGGTGAAGGGCGTGCGCCCGGCCACGCTCCCGGGGCGCTGGTCCAGGGACGCGCGGCCGTCGTCCACCAGCGCCGCGCGCGCCGCGGCGTACTCGGCGGACAGCAGTTCCTTGAGCGGGACGTCGGTGAAGTCGGGGTCGCCGTACCAGGCCTCGCGGTCGGCGAAGGCGAGCTTGGCCGCCTCGGTCACCCGGTGCACGAAGTCGGCTCCCTCGCCGCGGGTGCCCAGCGCCTCGGCCAGCCGCAGCTGCTGGAGCATGGTGGGCCCCTGGCCCCAGGGGCCGGTCTTGTGGACGGTGTGCGCGCCGTAGGTGACGCTCGCCGGCTCCTCGTACGTGGCGCTCCAGTCGGCCATGTCCTGGGAGGTGAGCAGCCCCCGCTGCGGCTCCCCCGTGGAGGAGGGCACCGGCACGGCCAGGAACGCGGCCACGGCCTCGGCCACGAACCCCTGCGACCAGCTGCGGCGGGCCGCCTCGATCTGCGCCTCGCGGTCGCTCCCGGCGGCCTCGGCCTCGGCGATGATCCGCCGGTAGGCGGCGGCCAGGGCGGGGTTGCGCAGCCGGGTCCCGGCGGCGGGCACCCGGCCGTGCGGCAGGTAGACCTCGGCGGAGCCGGTCCAGTGCCGGGCGAAGACGGGCTCCAGGGCGGCGACCGCCGCGGAGATCCGGTCCAGCACGGGGTACCCGCGCTCGGCCAGGCCGACGGCGTGGTCCAGGACGTCGCGCACGGTCAGGGTGCCGTGGTCGCGCAGCAGCAGCATCCACGCGTCGAAGGCGCCCGGCACGGCGGCGGCCAGCACCCCGCTGCCGGGGATGCGGTCCATCCCGGCGAACGCCTCGACCGTGGCGGCGGCGGGCGCCACCCCCTGGCCGCACAGGACGCGCACCGGCCCGCCCGCGGCCTGGAAGACCACGGGGACCTCGCCGCCGGGGCCGTTGAGGTGGGGTTCGACCACCTGGAGGGTGAAGCCCGCGGCGACCACGGCGTCGAAGGCGTTGCCCCCGCGTTCGAGGACGGACATGCCGGTGGCGCTGGCCAGCCAGTGCGTGGACGCGACCATGCCGAAGTCGCCTCTGAGCTGGGGACGGGTGGTGAAACGGGCCATCGGAGGGGCCTCCAGGGGTAGCAGAGGTGGTGGGGGAGCACGCCGTACGCGGAACGGGATGCCGGTCCGCGCAGGGTGACGCTACAGCACGCCCCGAGGGCGGGGGGAGGGGTCATGGGATGGGAGGAGGGGTGGACACGCGAACGCCGGGGGCCCGAGGGCCCCCGGCGTCGGTCGGCGTTCGATCACTGCTGGGCCGGGACGCTCCAGGGCAGGGAGTCCCACAGCTCGCGCCACTCGTCGTCACCGATGGTGTCGAGCTCGGCCGCGGCGGCCTCGGTGCCGTCGTCGGCCTTCTCGGTCCCGGTCTCGGTCCCGGCGGCCTCGGCGGCCTCGGCCTCGGCGGCCAGCTCGGCGATCAGGTCGGAGATCTCCGCGATGACCTGCTCGACCTGGGCGCGCTCCAGGTCGTTCTCCTGGGCGCAGGTGTCGACGGCGGCGTTCTTGTCGCCCTCATCGCCGTAGTACCAGACGGTGGCGAGCAGGCGGTCGCGCTCGGCGTCGTCCAGGTCCTCCTTGCCCAGGGCCTGCTCGACGAACTCGCCGCTGTCCTGGGCCAGCTGGGACTCGTCCAGCCCGGTCTCACCCGCCTCGAAGTCCACGAACCGGTCCAGCAGGCACTCCTTGACCTCGCGGGAGCCCGTGCCGGGCAGGGTCACGGCGTCGTCGACCGGGGTCTCGGGGGTCTCCACCGGGACCTCGGGGGTCTCGACGGGAGCCTCCGGGACCTCGGGCAGCTCGGGCGCCTCGCCGACTACCCCGTCGACCGGGGTCCCGGGGACCTCCGGGGTGCCCGGGTCCACCGGGGTCTCGGGGGTCTCCACCGGGGCCTCGGGCGTCTCGGCGGGCAGCTCGGGCGTCTCGGCCGGGACCTCGGGGGTGTCGACGGGCGCCTCGGGCGTCTCGACCGGAGCCTCCGGGACCTCGGGGGTCTCGGGGACCTCCGGGGTCTCGACGGGCGTTTCGGGGACCTCGGGGGTGTCGACGGGCGCCTCCGGGGTCTCGGGGACCTCGTCCACGACCTCCTCGGCCACGTCCTCCGGGCCCGGGCTCGCCCCGGCCTGCTCCTCGGTCCCCTCGGCCGGTTCCTGGGCGGGCTCCTGGGCGGGCTGCCCGGCGGCCCCGGCCTCCTCGGTGACCTCCTCGGCCATCCGGCGCAGCTCCTTGACCTCCCAGCGGTCCGGCTGGAGGTGGGCGGCCACGGCGACGCCGGGTCTCTCCAGCCAGAAGAGGTCGCCGGTCTCCTCGGACAGGTAGGCCCCGTCCTCGAAGGCGGCGTCGCCCTCCACGAGCTCCAGCTCCCGGTCGGGGATGTGGCTGTACCGGCTCTTGCGCAGGTCGTCGAGGTCCTGGAGGGCCTCGGACCGGATCACGGACACCCGGCCGAAGAGCTGGTCGGGGCCCTGCACCCAGGAGAGCTGGGACTGGCGCCCGCCCTGGCGGTCGGTGACGGAGGAGGCGTTGATGCCGTACCTCTCCAGACCGGGGGGCAGGTACCCGATCTCGTACCCGTCGAGGCTGTAGGAGGACTGGCCCTGGCGGACGACCGGCCAGCTCAGCTCCCGCGCGTCCTCCTCGTCCGCGAGGGCGGACCCGGCGAGTCCGACCGGACCCGCGGCGGCCAGGGCGACGACGCCGAGAGTCGCGACCCACCTCGTGCGGTGCTTACGCATAGTGTTCCTTCCCATCGACTACTAATAGTGATAATTGCAGGGCTCTGCGTAATTATCGAGGGTCTCAAGAGCCAAAAATGTAACATGAAGTCATCAAGTGAATGCATACTGTGATAATCGGTGGGAGGCGGACAACATGACCGCGGGTCGTTCCCGCGTGCTCCGCACCCCGTAACCGGGGGGTCACCGAAAGCACTCAGGCTTCGGTGTCGAGGAACCCACCGATACGTCCGTCCACGCGTACCTGGGAGGCCCGGTGCACCGCATCGGCATCGTCTTCGGAGTCGTCTCACTCGTTCTCGCGGTCAGCGCCCCCATCGCCGCGTCCGCGGTCCACGCCCCCGGGCTCGACCCGCTGGGCACCACCACGGAGCCCGTCATCGTCCAGCACGCCGACCCCCAGCGCCCGATCATCGCCGTCTCCCACCGGGGGGCCGCCGGCCACGCCCCGGAGAACACGCTCGCCGGACTCGACGCCGCGCGGCGCTTCGGCGCGCTGACCGTCGAGATCGACGTCCAGCGGACCAAGGACGGCGAGCTCGTCCTCCTGCACGACGCCACCCTCACCCGCACCACTGACGTCGAGGAGGTCTTCCCGGACCGCCGGTCCCGCCTGGTCGCCGACTACACCCTGGCGGAGGTGCGCCGGCTCGACGCCGGGTCGTGGTTCTCCCCCGAGTTCGAGGGCGAGCCCGTGCCCACCCTGGGCGAGGCGCTGGACCGCATGCGGGAGCTGGACCTCAACCTCTTCCTGGAGATCAAGGAGCCGGCCCGCTACCCGGGGATCGAGAGGGAGATCGCGGTCGAGCTGCTCAGGCGCCCGGACTGGCTGGAGCACAACCCCGCGTGGGAGCCGCGCCGCCTGGTCGTGCAGAGCTTCGACTGGGAGGTCACGCGCTCGTCCAAGCGGCTCCTGCCCTCGGTCCCGCACGCCCTGCTCGGGCGGGTCCCCGAGGACCGGCTGTCGGAGTTCACCTGGGCGCACATGGTCAACCCCAACCACACCACCGTCGACGAGGACTACGTGGAGCTGCTCCACGAGCACGGGTACGAGACCATGCCCTACACGGTCAACAGCCGGGCCGCCATGGACGCCGTCCTGCGCATGGGGGTGGACGGGTTCATCACCGACTACCCCGACGCCGGGCAGCGCGCCATCCGCGACTTCCTCGACGACGAGGGCCGTGAGGACGAGGACCGCGACGACACCCCGGAGCAGGTCGCGACGCCGCTGCTCCCCGCGCCCCTGGTGCCGGTTCTCCACTAGCCGCTAGATTGCGGGGAGACCCACGAGCAGGAGGCGGAGCCACGTGAGCGACCGGTCGGACATCGGAGAAGTCGTCGACTGGCGGACGAAGGGGGTGTGGTGGCCGGGGGACCCGGTCGCCGCCGCCGACTTCGCCGCCCGGCGGGACCGGTTGTTCGACGGGCCGTTCACGTGGCCGCTGCTCGTGCTGCGCGAGTCCGCGCTCGCCCGCAACACCGCGGCCCTGGCCGACTTCACCCACCGCCACGGGCTGCTGTTCGCCCCGCACGGCAAGACCTCGATGGCGCCCGCCCTGCTGGACCGCCAGCTGGCCGCGGGCGCCTGGGGCATCACCGTCGCCACCGCCAACCAGGCGCTGGCGGTGCGCCGGTTCGGGGTGCGGCGGATCCTGCTCGCCAACGAGCTGCTCGAACCCGGGGTGATCCGCTGGGCGGCGGACGAGGGCGCGGCCGACCCCGGCTTCGAGTTCCTGTTCTACGTCGACTCCCCCGAGGGGGTCGCGGCCCTGGCCGAGGGCCTGAAGGGCGCCGAGGGCGGCCGGCCGCCCGGCGTGCTGCTGGAGCGCGGCGTCCCGGGCGGCCGCACCGGGGTGCGCACCCGCGAGGAGGTCCTGGAGCTGGCCCGAGCCGTGGCCGCCGTCCCCGGGGCGGGCGTGTCCGGCGTGGCCGGGTACGAGGGACCCCTGTCCGACGCCGACGGGGTCCGGGGGTTCCTGCGGGACCTGCGCGGTGACGCCGAGGCCCTGTCGGAGGCCGGGTTCTTCCCGGGGCGGGCGCAGCCGATCGTGACGGTGGGCGGGAGCGCGTGGTTCGACCTGGTGGCCGAGGAGCTCGGCGGCATGGTCGAGGCGATCCCGATCCTGCGCAGCGGCGCCTACATCAGCCACGACGACGGGCTGTACCGCCGCCTCACCCCCTTCAACCGGCTGCCGGAGGGCGGCGACGCGCTCACCGGCGCCCTGGAGCTGTGGGCCCGCGTCCTGTCCGCCCCCGAGGAGGGACTGGCGGTCGCCGGGATGGGGCGCCGCGACGCCGGGTACGACCAGGACCTGCCGATCCCGCGCGTCCTGCGCCGGGCCGACGGCACCACCGTCCCCGCCGCGGGGGTGACGGTGCGCAAGTTCGACGACCAGCACGCCTACCTCGACGTCCCGCCGGGGCTGGGGGTGCGTCCGGGCGACCTGATGTCGTTCGGGATCTCCCACCCCTGCACGACCTTCGACCGGTGGCGGAGCATCCCGGTGGTCGACGACGCCGACACGGTCGTCGACGTCGTCGCCACCTACTTCTGAGCCCTCCGGCGCGCCCGCGGCCCGCGCCGCGGGCGGCCGGGAGGCCCCGTCCCGGCCACCCGGGACGGGGCGGGGGATCAGCCCCAGCCGTGGACGCCGGGACGGGTGTGCCAGGGGCGCGGGCCGTCGAGCGGGCGGTACTCCACGCCCGCCGCGTCCAGGCGGGTCAGGTGGTGGACCAGGCGCGGCTCGAACTCGGCGTAGTCGCGCGCGTTGGCGGACCACACCTTCTCGGCGAACGCCGACAGCCGCGGGAAGACCATGTAGTCCAGCCGCCGCGGCGTGTCGATGTGCTCGGTCCACACGTTGACCTGGGCGCCCAGGACGTGCCGGGCCTCCTCCTCGGTCAGCGAGGCCGGGACCGGCTCGGCCAGGTACACGTCCTCCGTGCGCAGCAGGGTGCCCACCCGGATCGGCTCGTCGTCGGACTCCGACTGCTTGTAGTCCAGGTACGAGGTGGCGGTGGGGGACATGACCACGTCGTGCCCCGCCCGGGCGGCCGCGATGCCGCCCTCCTCGCCGCGCCAGGACATCACCGTCGCGCCCGGGGCCAGCCCGCCCTCCAGGATCTCGTCCCAGCCCACCAGGCGGCGCCCGCGCGCGGTGAGGTGGTCGTCGAGCTGCCGGATGAACCAGCTCTGCAGCTCGTCCTCGTCGGCCAGGCCCTCCTCGCGGATGCGCCGCTGCGCGCTCTCGCTGCCCTTCCACTGGGTCTTGGGGCACTCGTCCCCGCCCACGTGGAAGTACGTGCTCGGGAACAGCTCCAGCAGCTCGTCGATGACGTTCTTGTAGAACTCGATGACGTCGTCGGTGACCGCCAGCACCTCCTCGAAGACGCCCCAGCGCTGCCCCACCGGGATCTCGCCCACCTCGCCCAGCTCGGGGTAGGCGTGGATGGCGGCCTGGGAGTGCCCGGGCACGTCGATCTCCGGGACGACGCTGATGTGCCGGGCGTCGGCGTAGGCGACGATCTCGCGGATGTCGTCCTTGGTGTAGAAGCCCCCGTGCGGGCGCTCCTCGAACTCCGCCTCCTGCCCCGGCCGGGGGGTCCCCAGCTGGCTGCGGGTGCGCCAGGACCCCTTCTCGGTGAGCTTCGGGTAGCGGTCGATCTCCACCCGCCAGCCCTGGTCGTCGCTGAGGTGCAGGTGCAGCACGTTGAGCTTGTGCATGGCCAGGAGGTCGATGTAGCGCAGCACCTCCCGCTTGGGGACGAAGTGCCGGGCGGTGTCCAGCATCAGCCCGCGCCAGGCGAACCGGGGGGCGTCGGTGATCCGCACGGCGGGCAGCGTCCACTCGGTGCCGCCCAGGGGGGCGTCCCGGTGGGCCTCGGCGGGAAGCAGCTGACGCAGGGTCTGGGCCCCGTAGAAGACCCCGGCGGGGTCGTTGCCGACGATGATCGCGCCCTCGTCGTCGACGATCAGCCGGTAGCCCTCGCGGCCCAGGCCGGCCCCCGGGTCCACGCTGAGGCGGATCTGGCTGTCCTCGGAGCCCGTGGCGAGCGGCAACCCCGTGGCCGCGCCGAGTTCACGCTGGAGCCACACGAGGGTGTCCCGGGCTTCGGGGTCGGCGGACACCCTGGTCGCGGCGGTCAGTGTCAGCCCGCCCTCGTCGCCGGGCACCAGCTGGGCGGGGCGCGGGATGACGGGTCGGGAGTCGAGGAGGGAGGGGGAGGTATCAGGCACGGGTGGGCGCTCCTATCCGGTCTAGACCAATAGGGGACATGGTGCCATGGAGGCCGCCTCCGGCGCAGCACCGTTCTCCGGGTGGTCGGGACCGGACCGCGCATTCCGGCCGCCCCTTACCCGGTTTTGACCGCTCCCGGCCCTTACCGCACCGACTTTCGCGGAAGGGCTCCGGACAACGGCCCGGCGTGTCCGATCCGCCGAAAAGCGTGCGGGGGTCGGCTTCGGTGGATGCTGGGGGAGGAGACCCCCCGAGGGGGTGGGGTGCGGACCACACCCCGAAAGGGGCGCTGGCGTCATGGCCGGAGCGGAGCCCCGCCCGTAGCGTTGTTGGACGCGCCCGGAGCCGCCCGGGCGCCGGGAGGAGACGACGAGTGGCGCAGGCGACGATGGGACCGCGGTGGTCCGCCCCCCGGGGGTGGTGACGGTGGTCTGGTCCGTCCTCATCGCCGTGGCGGGGGCCTTCGCGCTCGCCCTGGGCTCGGCCCTCCAGGAGCGCGACGCCGTGCGCGCCCCGGGGGACCAGGTGGCCCGCGCCGGGTTCCTGCTGCACCTGCTGCGCCAGCCGCGCTGGCTGCTGGGCACCCTGGCCGCGGGGGTGGGCGTGTGCCTGCACCTGCTGGCCCTGAGTGGCGCGCCGCTCACCATCATCCAGCCGATCGGCGTCACCGGGCTGCTGTTCGCCATCGTCCTGTCGGCGCTGTTCAACCACCAGCGGGTGCGGACCTCGCAGATCATCGCCGGGGTCGCCGTCATGGCCGGCCTCATCGGCGTGCTGTGGACGTTCCCGCACGGCGCCGACCTGCCGGTCATGTCCACCCGGGCCGCCCTGGTCCTCACCGGGACCACCCTCTTCCTCGGCCTGGCCGTGTTCTTCACCGCGCACTGGATGCGCAGCGGCGCCCGGGCGATCGTGCTCGCGCTGGCGGGGGGCACGGCGCTGGGCGCCACCTCCGGCCTGGCCCGGGTGATCACCGCCAACGCGGTCGTCGACTGGACGACCGTCTTCGGCTGGCTGACCGTGCTCGCCCTGGTGCTGGCGGTCTTCGGCGGGCTGCTCATGCAGAACGCCTACCGCACCGGCCACTTCGCGGCGGCCTACGCGACCCTCCTCATCACCGACCCCGTGGTCAGCGTGGGGATCGGCGCGATCCTCCTGGGGGAGGGCGCCCCCGAGACGCTCGCGGCCCAGATCGGAGCGCTCGGCTTCACGGCCCTGGCGATGGCCGGGACCATCGCCCTGGCCCGCACCCGGCACCGCAACCCCGAGGCGAAGGGGGCGCACACGCACACGAGCACGGCCCGCACCCGCGACCGCTGAACGAAGGAGTTCCACACATGGCCCAGTCCAGAGCGCTGCGCGTCCTCATCGCCACCGACACCTACCCGCCCGACGTCAACGGGGCCGGATACTTCACCCACCGGTTGGCCGAGGGGCTCGCGGACCGCGGGCACCGGGTGCACGTGGTGTGCCCCTCCGACGAGGGGGACCCGTACGTGCGCCGCAACGGGCGGGTGATGGAGCACCGGCTCCGGTCGGCCCCGATCCCCCTCCAGACCGACATGCGCGCCGCCGTGCCGCTGGGCATGGGCGGCCACATCGCCCGCCTGGTGCAGCGCCTGGACCCGGACGTGCTCCACTCGCAGAGCCACTTCACGCTGAGCCGCACGGCGATGCGCAGGGGGCGCACGGCGGGCATCCCGGTGGTGCTGACCAACCACTTCATGCCGGACAACCTGTACGCCCACGCGCGGATCCCCGAGGCGATGCGGACGGCGGTGGGCGACCTGGCCTGGCGGGACATGGTGCGGGTGGCGGGGGAGGCCGACCACGTGACCACGCCGACCCCGCGCGCCGCGGCGCTGCTGCGGGAGAAGGGGTTCGCCGGGGAGGTCGAGCCGATCTCGTGCGGGATCGACCTGGAGCGCTTCCACCCGCGTCCGGCGGAGCGGTCCGCGCTGCGAGAGGGGTTCGGCCTGCCGGACCGGGAGACCGTGGTGTTCGTGGGGCGGCTGGACGAGGAGAAGCGGATCGACGACACGATCCGTGCGCTGGCCCTGGTGTCCCGGGAGCGGGACGTCCAGCTGGCCCTGGCCGGCCTGGGCCGCTGCGAGGCGCGGCTGCGGGCGCTGGCGGCCGCCGAGGGGGTCGCCGACCGGGTGTTCTTCCTGGGCTTCGTGCCGGACGACGAGCTGCCGCTGGTGTACGCGGCGGCGGACGTGTTCGCCATCGCGAGCGTGGCGGAGCTCCAGAGCATCGCGACCCTGGAGGCGATGTCCACGGGGCTGCCGGTGGTGGTCGCGGACGCCATGGCGCTGCCGCACCTGGTGGAGGAGGGGCGCAACGGCTTCCTGTTCCCGCCCGGCGAACCGCGCCTTCTGGCCGACCGGCTGCTCACCGTGCTGGGCTCGGAGCGGTCCCGGACGGAGATGGGCGAGGCCAGCCGGGAGCTGGCGGCGCGGCACGACCACCACCGCTCGCTGGAGCGGTTCGAGGAGGTCTACCGGGGGCTGCTGCCCGCGGCGCCCCGGCCCGCGCACCTGGAGCGGCTGGCCGCCTGAGGGCGGTCAAGCGGCGGCCAGGGGAGCGCAGGGGTATTTGTCGGCTTTGTCTGAATTGCGAATAATCTGAGGTTTGCCACTTTCCGCATTCTTTGCGTGGCTGACGGTGATATCCATGCGGCTCGGGAAACACATGGGGTGTGTGGTTCGAAGGGATCAATGGACGGAGCGGCCTCGGCAGGATCACCCGCGGCGGTGACGGGAACCAGGCCCTCAACGACCGACTGCTCGACGCCGAACGCGAAGCCGGGTTCCACGAGCGCGACATGTCGGCGTTCGAACGGGAACGCATCGACCTGGAGCACCGGGTGACCCGCATGGAGGCCGAACTGGAGGCACTGCGACAACGCCGGCTGGAGGCTTACGCCCGGTGGTGGAACGCCCGCGACGACCGGGACCGCGCGCTGCACGTCTGCCGCAAACTGCGCCGCCGCGTCGACCGGGCGCGGCGGCGGAGCGGCGATGGGGACGATTGAAGGACACCGGAGCGGGAGGCCCGCGGTGGCCCGGCCGAACGGCCGGGCCACCGTCATGTCCGGGACCGTCCGCCGCCTCGGACCCGCCGCGGTCGCCGTCCGCCGGATCCGCCGCCGCTCCGGGTCCGGAGGACCGGCGGCCGTCCCCGCGCGGCTCCGGTGGCTCCTGCGGGCGCGGGGGCCACAGAGCGCGAGGGCCGCGAGGAGTCCGGCGGCTCCCGCGAGCGCGGGGCCTCAGGAGGGCCGGTCGGTGAGCGCGTCCAGCTCCTCGGCCACGGTCCGGGCCGCGGTCCGCAGCGCCTGGAGGGTGACCTGGACCGCCGGGCGACGCAGCGAGGCCGGGCGCACCACCGCGTACACGTGCCGGGCCGGGACCCGCCCGGGCAGCGTCCGGTGGACCAGCCCCGCCGGGGCGCCCACCATCGCCAGCGATGGCACCGCCGCGATCCCGATGCCGCGCGAGACCAGGCTCAGCACCGTGCCCAGCCCCTCGAACTCCCAGGCCGCCCCGGGCAGTCCGCCCACCTCGGCCAGCAGCAGGTCGGTCCCGTAGCGCGAGCGCTCGCCCTCGGGCGCCACGATCCACGACTCGCCCAGCAGCCGCTCCAGCACCACCGGCTCCTCCGGGTCGGCCAGCCGGTGCCCCTGCGGGACGGCCAGCACCATCGGGTCGCGCAGCAGGTGCACGTGGCGCAGCCCGCTGTCCGCGCCCCGCCCCGGGTGCTGTCCGCTCCAGTCGTCGACCAGGGCGATGTCCACCTCCCGCGAGCGGACCTTCTCCGTCCCCGTCGACAGCAGCGTCTGGCGCAGCACCAGCTGCATCTCCTCGTGCATCCGCAGCGACGGCGCCAGCAGCGGGGCGAACGCCACGGCGGCGGTCGGGAACGCCGTCACCGTCACCACGCCCAGCGCCATGTCGGCCTGCTCGGCCAGGACCGACTCGGTGGCCTCCACCAGGGCCAGGATCTCCTCGGCCTGGGCGACCAGGAGCCGGCCGGCGTCGGTCAGCTCCGCCCCCCGCGGGGTGCGGTCCAGCAGCGCCACCCCCGTCTCCTTCTCCAGCGCGGACAGCTGCTGGGAGATGGCCGAGGGCGTGTACCCCAGGGCCGCGGCCGTGGCCGCGATCGTGCCCCGGGCGGAGAACTCGCGCAGGATCTGGAGGCGTCGGAGGTCGAGCATAAGAAAAGCTTACGCTCACCATCGAAAAGACTCGCTTGTAGTGAAGGGTGTTCCTGGGCAGGGTGAGGGGTGAGAGGCCGTCACCTGGAACGACGGCCGCACGCCGACCCTGAGCCGGAGATGAGTCATCACATGGCCGTCACTGTTTCCGCGACCCTCGCCGTCAACGAAGCCCTCGCCGAGAAGCGCCGCCAGGGGGTGCGCGTGCTGCCCCTGGGGTTCGGTGAGGCCGGTCTGCCGGTCCACCCGGTCATGCGCGACCGCCTCACGGCGGGCAACGGCGCCAACTCCTACGGCCCCGTCGCCGGGGTCGCCGCCCTGCGCGAGGCCGCCGCGGGCTACTGGGAGCGCCGCGGACTGCCCACCGACCCCGGCATGGTGATCGCCGGGCCCGGCAGCAAGCCGCTGCTGTACAGCCTCCTGCTGGAACTGGGCGGGGACACCGCCATCGCCGCGCCCAGCTGGGTCAGCTACGCCGCGCAGAGCCGGCTGGTGGGCGCCCGCCCCCTGCTCGTCCCGACCGCGGGCGGCGGCGAGGGCGGCGTCCCCCAGCCCGACCTGCTGCACGCGGCCGTCACCGCGGCGCGCGCGGAGGGTCGCACCGTCAACGCGGTCATCGCGACCCTGCCCGACAACCCGACCGGCACCCTGGCGAGCCGCGAGACCGTGCGCCGTCTGGCCGAGGTCGCCCGCGAGCTGGACCTGGTGATCATCTCCGACGAGATCTACCGCGACCTCGTCCACCCGGTCGGCCCCGGCGGGGAGCCCGTCCACGTGCACAGCCCCGCCGAGTTCGCCCCCGAGCGCACCGTCATCTCCACCGGGCTGAGCAAGAACCTCGCCCTGGGCGGCTGGCGGATCGGGGTCCTGCGCCTGCCCGACTCCGAGCTGGGCCACCGGCTGCGCGGCGGCCTGCTCGGTGTGGCCAGCGAGATCTGGTCCAGCCCGGCCGCCCCCGTCCAGGAGGCCGCCGCACACGCCTTCACCGAGCCCGCCGAACTCGTCGACCACATCGACCGCAGCCGCCGCCTGCACGGGATCGTCGCCCGCGCCGTCGCGGACGTGTTCACCGGGGCCGGGGCGACCCTCGCCCCGCCGCGGGCCGGGTTCTACCTCTATCCGGACTTCGAGCCGATGCGCGAGCGGCTGGCCGGGCTGCACGGCGTCACCACCGGGCCCGAGCTCACCGGGCTGCTGCTGGAGCGGTTCGGCATGGGCGTGCTGCCCGCCGCCGAGTTCGGGGAGGGGCCGCAGGCCCTGCGCATGCGGGTCGCCACCAGCCTGCTCTACGGGGACACCGAGGAGCGCCGCTACGCCGCGCTGGCCGCCACCGACCCGCTGGCGCTGCCCTGGATCCACGCCCACCTGGACCGGCTCGCCGAGGTGCTGGACGCTCTGGCGGCCGACCCGGTGTCCGCGGCGGTGGCGCCGACGCTCGTGCGGGCGGTCGCCGAACCCGTCCACTGACCAGGGGAGAGAGGGGCGGACGGTGCCCTTCCCCGGGGGTCGGGTCAAGGGAAGGGCACCGTCGTCCGTGATGGTCGCGGGAGTGCGGGGGCCGGGGCTCTCAGCGGGCGGGCAGCGCCGGGGGCTCCCCGGCGGCCAGTTCGCGGCTGGGGGCCAGCACCGACCGGTAGTGGGCCAGCAGCTCGTCGCCCACCGCCTCCCAGGTGCGGTGCTCCACCGACGCCCGCGCCCGGCCCGCGAGGTCGGCGCGCAGGGCGCGGTTGTGGGCCAGCCGCCCCACCGCCACCCGCAGCTCGCGCACCGAGTCCGGGGCGTACAGCAGCCCGTTGACGCCGTCCTCCACCAGGTCCAGCGGGCCGCCCGCGGCCGGGGCGACCACCGGGACCCCCGAGGCCAGCGCCTCCTGGACCGTCTGACAGAACGTTTCGTCGGCCCCGGTGTGCACGAACACGTCCAGGGAGGCGTACAGCCGGGACAGGTCGCCGCCGGTGCGCTGGCCGGTGAAGACCGCGCCGCGCAGCCGCCGCCGCAGCCGGGGCAGCTCCGGGCCGTCCCCGACCACGACCACCTTCACACCGCGCAGCTTCAGCACGTGCTCCAGCAGGTCGACGCGCTTGTCCTTGGCCAGCCGCCCGACGTAGCCGATGATCGCCTCCCCGCCGGGGGCCAGCGCCCGGCGCAGCGCCCCGTCGCGGTGCTCCGGGCGGAAGCGGTCGGTGTCCACCCCGCGCCGCCACAGGGCCAGCCGGGGGAACCCGCGGGCGGACAGGGCCTCCATCGTCGCGGAGGAGGGCACCAGCGTGCGGTCCGCGGCGGCGTGGACGCGGCGCAGCCCCGACCACAGGTGCTCGTGCCCGGGCAGCCCGTACCGCCGGGCGAAGCCCGGCAGGTCGGTCTGGAACACCGCCACCGTCGGCAGCGCCCAGCGCCGGGCCGCCTCCACCGTGGCCAGGCCCATCAGGGCCGGCGAGGCCAGGTGCACCAGGTCCGGGGAGAACGAGCGGATGGCGGTGGTCAGGGTGCGGCGGGCGGGCAGGCCCAGGGCGAAGTCGCGGTACACGGGCAGCGGCACCGAGGGCGTGCGCACCACCGGGAAGCCCGCGTAACGGGTGGGGCCGTCGTGCCCCGGGGCCAGGATCAGCGCCTGGTGGCCCCGGGCGGCCAACAGGTCGGCGACCCGGCACACGGAGTTGGTCACCCCGTTCACCTGGGGCAGGAAGGACTCGGTCACGATGGCGACGCGCAGCGGGCGCTGCCCGTCGGTGGAGGCGGGGGTCGGGTCGCGGAAGGTGTCGAGGGGGGACATGCGGGCGGCTCCCAACGCCGGGGGGACGTGTCCTCGACGCTAGAAGGCGCGGGTGAACCCGGATGGGGCGCGGAGGGAACCGGACACGTCGTGCGGGCGTGGGCTCACCGAGCGCGCGGTGACGGACCGCGGACGGTGCCCCCGCACCCGGGTTGACCGCAGATGACCCGTCGGTGGCTAAGATCGCATCACGTGATCGAATCATTGCTCTGAGGAGTGGAACGGTGACTCTCGTGGAATGGGCCGATGAGGTCCGCGTCGCACTCGGGCTTCCGGAGACCGATGCCATGGACCGCAAGGACGTGGACCGCGTCCTCGACCTCGCCAAGGACGCCGCGCACTCCGTCGCCCGCCCGGCGGCGCCGCTCACGGCCTACCTGCTCGGCATCGCCGTGGGGCGCGGGGCCGACCCCGAGGCCGCGGCGCGGATGCTGGGCGAACTCGCCCGGAGCCGGGCCGGGGACGACGGGAGCGGCACGTGACACCACCGAGGGGCGGAGAACGAGACGGAGCCCGCCCCGGTTCCCGGTGAGACCGGCATGTCGAAGGTGTGTGACATGTTCGTTACGCACCACTGCGATTCTTTGCCGATGACGCGAGGCCACCACCAGTGCCGACGCGTCCACGAGGGCACCCGCCCCCCGCGCGCCGACACCCGCGGTGTCCTCGGCCCCATCCACTGACCGACAGGGAGATCCCCCGTGGACCAGCTCCTTGAAATGGCCGGCCTCATCAGCGGCATCATCTGGGGACCGTTCGTCCTCATCCCGCTGCTGTTCGCCGTCGGCCTTTTCCTCACCATCCGCCTGAACCTTCTCCAGCTCCTCAAGCTCCCGCACGCCCTGTGGCTGGCGCTCGTCCGGCGCAAGGAGGACGACTCCGTAGAGGGGGACATCTCCCACTACCAGGCGCTCAGCACGGCCCTCGCGGCCACCGTCGGCGTCGGCAACATCGCCGGCGCGGCGCTCGCCATCGGCATCGGCGGCCCCGGCGCCCTCTTCTGGATGTGGGTCGTCGGGTTCCTCGGCATGGCGACCAAGTACAGCGAGGCCCTGCTGGGTGTGAAGTTCCGCCGCGCCGACGCCAAGGGCGAGCAGAGCGGCGGCCCGATGTACTACCTCAAGTACGGCATCGGCGGGGGCTTCGGCACCGTCCTGGGCGTGCTCTTCGCCGTCTTCGGCGCGATCGCCGCCTTCGGCATCGGCAACGGCAGCCAGGCCAACACCGTCGCCCAGCAGATCAACAGCGTGACCGGGGTCGACACCTGGATCATCGGCCTCATCCTCATGGTGCTGGCCGGCGCGGTCATCCTCGGCGGCATCAAGAGCATCGGCCGGGTCGCCTCCGCGCTCGTCCCGATCATGATCATCTGCTACGTGGCCATCTGCCTGCTGGTGCTCGCGGTCAACTGGGCGCAGATCGGCCCCGCGCTCCTGCTCGTGGTCACCGACGCCTTCACCGGTACGGCCGCGGCCGGCGGCTTCGCCGGCTCCACCGTGCTGATCGCCATCCAGATGGGCTTCGCGCGCGGCATCTTCTCCAACGAGTCGGGCCTGGGCACCGGCGGCATCGCCGCCGCCGCGGCCAAGACCCGGCAGCCGGTCCGCCAGGCCATGGTCTCCATGACGCAGACCTTCATCGACACCATCATCGTGGTCACCATGACCTGCATGGTCATCATCACCACCGGTGTCTGGCAGGGCGAGAACGCCGAGGACGGCTCCCTGCTCACCAGCCAGGCGATGACGCAGGGCCTGGAGGCCATCAGCCCGGCCCTGGCCCCGGCGGGCGCGGTGATCGTGGCGATCGCCGTCGCGGTGTTCGCCTTCACGACCCTGCTCGGCTGGTCCTACTACGGCGACCGGTGCATCGAGTTCCTGGCGGGCCGCAGCCTCGTGCTGCCCTACCGGATCCTTTTCATCATCGTCATCTTCATCGGGTCGGTCGCCGACCTCAGCTCCGTGTGGCTGTTCAGCGACATCGCCAACGGCCTGATGGCGCTGCCCAACCTGGTGGGCCTGCTGGTGCTGTCGCCGCTCGTGGTGGCGGAGACCAGGAAGTTCTTCGCCCACCCGGACTGGAGGAACCCCGACGCCCTGATGGACGACGTCGTCAAGGGCTAGCCGCCACGGCACGCCGTGGAACGGAAAAAGGGGGACCGGCCCGTGCGGCCGGTCCCCCTCTCGCGTTCCCGTGCCCGGGTCACCACCAGGCGTGGAAGTGGTGGACGGGGCCCTGGCCGCCGCCCGCGTCGATCTCGTCGGCGCGGCGCAGGGCCTCGGTCAGGTAGGCCTTGGCGTCGGCCACGGCGGAGGCCGCGTCCGGGCGCTGCGGCAGCAGCGCCGCGATGGACGACGACAGGGTGCAGCCGGTGCCGTGGGTGTTGCGGGTGTCCACGCGGGGCGCGGAGAACTCCCGGTGCTCTCCGTCCCGGGACACCAGGACGTCCACGCTCTCCCCGCCCTCCAGGTGGCCGCCCTTGAGCAGCACCCGGCGCGGGCCCAGCTCCAGCAGGCGGCGGGCCTGGGCGCGCATCCCCTCCAGGTCCGTCGCCTCGTCCTCCTCCAGCAGGTCGGCGGCCTCGGGCAGGTTGGGGGTGATCAGGTCGGCGCGGGGCAGCAGCGCGGTGCGCAGCGCCTTGGTGGCCGAGGCCTCCAGCAGGCGGTCGCCGCTCTTGGCCACCATCACCGGGTCGACCACGACGTTGGGCAGACCGTGCCGCCCGATCGCCTCGGCGACGGCCTCGGTGATCTCGGCGGTGCCGAGCATCCCGACCTTGACCGCGTGCACGGTCGCGTCGGAGAAGAGGGTGTCCATCTGGCGGACCACGAAGTCGGCGGGGACGGGGTGGACCCCGGTGACGCCCCGGGTGGATTGCGCGGTGAGCGCGGCGATCACGCTCATCCCGAACGTCCCGTGGGCGGAGAAGGCCTTGAGGTCGGCCTGGATCCCGGCGCCCCCGCTGGGGTCGCTGCCGGCGATGGACACGATGTTGTACGCGCTCATGGGCGTTCCTTCGCTAGTGCTAACTAGGGCAGGTTCGACGGGTGTGCTCTCAGCCGGGGCGCGGCCGGTCGGCCGCGCCCCGGCACCCCGCGCCGTGCGGACCCGGGAGGGTCCTTCGGTTGAGGATGCCGCCGGTGGGGCGGTCAGGCGGTGGGCGTGTTCTGCGCCCCGCGCGCCCGGACGATCTTGAGGACCCGGGCCACCACGAACCACAGCAGCAGCAGGGCGATGACGACCAGCACGATGTTGCTGATCAGGCCGCTCCACTGGACCAGGATGGGCTTGATGGCCGGACCGAAGACGAAGCCCAGGCCGATCCAGATGGTGTTCCACACGGCCGAGCCGATGACGGTGTAGAGGGAGAACTTCAGCAGCGGCATCCGCTCGATGCCGGCCGGGACGGAGATGAAACTGCGGACCAGGGGCACGCACCGGCCCAGCAGGACGGCCATGCCGCCGAAGCGCTCGAAGAACTTCTCGGCCTTGTGGAAGTCGCCGATCTCCAGCAGCGGGGTCTTCTCGACCAGCCACATGGTGCGTTCGCGGCCCAGCAGCGCGCCGATCGCGTAGAAGCCCCAGGCGCCGACCAGGCAGCCGATGGTGGCCCACATGATGGCGAGCCAGACGTTCATCTGGCCGTCGTAGGCGAGGAAGCCCGCGCCGGGCAGGACGGCCTCACTGGGCATCGGGGGGAAGAAGGTCTCGATGAACAGGGCCACGCCCACACCGGGCTCGCCCAGGGTCACCATGAGGTTCAGGACCCACCCGATGAACCCCTCGTACTCGTGGACGATCTCCTCCTCGACCGACGTGTTCATGGCCAGGGCCGACATCGTCCACAGATTCGCTGGCATCCGGGTTCCTCTTCTTCTTCGTGCTTTGCGGGCGGGTCTGGGGGAGGGGAAGGACTCCGCCGGTTCTGGGGAGGGGTGCGGACCGCTCTCACGCGGCCGGCAGGGGTGCCCGGTCCGTCACGGGTCCTTCGTCTGCTGGTGCGGGCGGGGTGGGACGGTCTCCCCGCTCGGGGGCGTCCTCGGCCTGCCTTCTCCTAAGGTACAAGCGGAAACGGTCGCTGTGGGCGGCCGCGGGGACGGGGTGCGGATTCCCCCACCCCGTGTCATCGGGGGCACCGGGGGAGGGAAGGGGCGGGGCGAACAGGCGTTTTGTCATCCACTGTTCGATTTTTCGGTCGTGCAGGGACGCCACCGCTCAGAAGCCGAAAAAGAAGGAGTCCCACAGCACAGTGCTGCGGGACCCCGCATGGCCGGTTCCGGCCCCCTCAGACGCTTTCCCGGACCACCGACGACGCCCACCGGTAGTCCTGCTTGCCGACCGCGGTGCGCCGCACCCGGTCCACGAAGTGCACGGTCCGGGGCACCTTGAACCCGGCCAGCCGCACCCGGCAGAACGCCAGCAGGCCCGGCTCGTCCGGTGCCGCGCCCGCGGCCAGCGACACCAGCGCGGTGACGCGCTGCCCCAGCAGCTCGTCCGGGGCGGGCACCACGATGGCGTCCTCCACCGAGGGGTGGGCCTTGAGCGCCGCCTCGACCTCCTCGGGGTACACCTTCTCGCCCGCCGTGTTGATGACGACGCTGCCGCGTCCCAGCAGCACGATCGACCCGTCGGCGGCCCGCGTGCCGAAGTCGCCCGACAGCGCCCAGCGGCGCCCCTCCCCATCGGTGGGGAACGTGCGCGCCGTGGCGATCGGGTCGTTGTAGTACCCCAGCGGGATCCGGCCGGTCCGCGCGATGCGGCCGACCGCCGCCGACCCCGGCGGCACCGGGCGCAGGTGCTCGTCCAGCACGGCGATGCTGCCGCCCATGGTGAAGCTGCGGCCGTCCCGGGAGCCGGTCAGCGGCTCCGCGCCGCCCTCGGCGTCCTGCCCGCCGGTCGCCGAACCGCACACCCCGGTCTCCGAGCCCCCGTAGGAGTCGGCCAGGGCGATGTCCTCGCGCCAGGCGCGCCACAGGCCGCGCACCGGCGGGGTCAGCGGTGTCCCGCCCGAGCGCACCGCGGACAGGTCCGGACACAGGCCGGGCTCGGTGAGCAGGTGCCGGGCCAGCGGGCGGGCCATCGCGTCGCCCACCACCTGGAGCGTGTGCACGCCCTCCCGGTGGGCCAGCGCCACCACCCTCTCGGCGCGGAAGCTGCGGTCGGTGGACAGCACCACGCGCTTGCCGCACAGCAGCATGCTCAGCGCGTTCCACTGCCCGGCGGCGTGCATGAGCGGCCCCAGCACCAGCATGCGCTGGGGGAAGCAGGCGCGGGCGCGGTCGGCCACGTCGCGGGGGGAGCGGGCGCGCGGGGCACCGGGGGAGCGGCGCTCGATCGCCGCCCGGAAGATGTCGGCCTGCCGCCACAGGACGCCCTTGGGGTAGCCGGTGGTGCCGCCGGTGTACAGCAGGTAGTGGTCCGAGCCCGAGGTGGGCGGCAGCGCCCGGTCCAGCGGGGCCGCGGCCAGCGCGTCCTCGTAGCCCACGGCCCCGGGGAAGGCGGCGCGCACGGCCTCGCGTGCTGCGGGCCCCGCGCCGTCCTCCAGCAGCACCGCGTGGCGCAGCCGGGGCAGGTCGGGGCGGACCCGGGCCACCGTCGCGGCCAGGGACTCCTCGGCGATCAGCGCCACCGCGTGGGAGTCGGCCAGGACGTGGCGCAGCTCGCCCGCCACGTAGCGGTAGTTGACGTTCACCGGCACCGCGCCCGCGCGCAGCACCCCCAGGAACGACTCCGTCCACTCGGCCCGGTTGAAGGCCAGGATCGCCACGTGCTCGCCGCGGCGCACGCCCGCGTCCGCCAGGTGGCGGGCCAGCCGGTCCGCGCGCCCGCGCAGCCCGGCGTAGGAGACGACGCGCCCCCCGGCGACCAGGGCGGTCCGCTCGGGCACCGCGTCGGCGACGGCGTCGAACAGCCGGGTCAGCGAGAACGCGGCGTCGGGGTCGGCCGTCGCGGGCGACGCGGCGGTCTGCGGCGCGGCGGGTCCGGGCGATGAACGCACGGGCGGCCTCCCTTGGCGGCGGATGCGGCGCGGCCGTCCACGGCACGGGGGCTCGCGGCGGGACGCCGGCGCCGACCGGCTTCCGGCCGACGCGTCGATGACTTGTGTGCCGACCGTACCCGTCGGGAGGGGAGCCGATCGCCACCGGGGGTGTGGAGCGCATCACCCCACTTCACGGGCCCGGTCACAGGGTCCGGACGGCCCTGTTCCACGGCCTTTCCGGGGCGCCGGAGGGGCCCGGATTTCGGGCCCGGTCGTGCGTTTGTGACACACCTCACCCCTTGTGGGGTCACCGGGTCATCTGCTCAACTCTTGGGGACTCTCCGGCGGGGGCTCTACCGGGCCCCGCGGTGGGTATCTAGTGTCTGACATCGGTCAATGGTGATCGGAGCGGTTGGATGAGCAACACCCAGAACCTGGGGCAGGCGAACGACGCCGGGAACCCCGGCGCGACACTTCCCGAACACGACACACCCGCACTCTCCAGCGCGGACCACATCGCACTCGCGCAGGAGCACTCCGCGCACAACTACGCCCCCCTGCCCGTCGTCATCGCCGAGGGCCGCGGGGCCTGGGTGACGGACGTGGAGGGCGAGCGCTACCTGGACTGCCTGGCCGGCTACTCGGCCATGAACTTCGGACACCACAACCCCGACCTGCTGGCCGCGGCCCACCGCCAGCTCGACCGGGTGACCCTCACCAGCCGCGCCTTCTACAACGACCAGTTCGGCCCCTGGGTGGACGCCCTGGCCCGGATGGTCGGCAAGGAGAAGGTCCTGCCGATGAACACCGGCGCCGAGGCGGTGGAGACCGGCATCAAGGTCGCCCGCAAGTGGGGCTACGAGGTCAAGGGGGTCCCCGAGAACCAGGCCACCATCGTTGTGGCCGGGGCCAACTTCCACGGCCGCACCACCACGATCATCTCCTTCTCCTCCGACCCCGAGGCCCGCACCGGCTTCGGCCCGTACACGCCGGGCTTCCGCTCGGTGCCCTACGGCGACGCCGCGGCCATCGAGGCGGCCATCGACGACACCACGGTCGCCGTGCTCATCGAGCCCGTGCAGGGCGAGGCCGGGGTCATCGTCCCGCCGCTCGACTACCTGCCGCGGGTGCGGGAGATCTGCGACGACAACCGCGTCCTGTTCATCGCCGACGAGGTCCAGTCGGGCCTGGGCCGCACCGGCACGATCCGGGCCTGCGAGCACAGCGGGGTCGTCCCCGACGCCTACCTCTTCGGCAAGGCGCTGGGCGGCGGCATCCTGCCGGTGTCGGCGATGGTCGCGAACGAGGACGTGCTCGGCGTCATCAAGCCGGGCCAGCACGGCAGCACCTTCGGCGGGAACCCGCTCGCCGGGGCGGTGGGGAGCACGGTCGTCCGGATGCTGACCGAGGGCCCCTACCTGGAGAACGCGCGCAAGCTGGGCGAGGTGTTCAGCCGCCGCCTGGAGGAGTTCGTCGGCAAGGGCGTGCTCTCCGTGCGCAGCATCGGCCTGTGGGCCGGTGTGGACGTCGACCCGGCGCTCGCCTCCGGCAAGGAGATGTGCGAGCGGCTGGCCCGCAACGGTGTGCTGGTCAAGGACACCCACGGCTCCACCGTGCGCATGTCCCCGCCGCTGGTGATCAGCGAGGAGGACCTCAACTGGGGCCTGGACCGGTTCGCCGAGGTGCTGGAGGACCTGCGGGCCGGGCGCTGACCGCCCCGCGGACCCGTGCGGAGCCCGTCCCCGGACCGGGGGCGGGCTCCGCCACGCACTGCGGGGGACCGGTCAGCCGCCCGCCTCGTTGACGGGGGACTCCGACGGCGACGCGGAGGCCGCGTCGGAGGGGCCGCCCGAGGGCGCGTGCACCGGGTCCAGCGGCCCGCCCAGCTCGGTGTGCAGCAGCGACTCGTCCACCCGCTCCAGGGTCTCCCGCGACACGTACAGCACGCGTTCGGGGCCCTCGACGATCTGCAGGCGCACCCGCTCGGCGATCGACATCTGCCCCTGCGCGGTGGGGTGGAACGTCGCCCGGTCCACCTTGAGCCCCTCGCCGAACCGGCCCAGCACGATCCCGTTCAGCCAGGCGTCCTCGGCGCTGACCTCGTGGCCGGCGAGCGCGGAGAAGGTGTTGACGTACTCCACGCTCCCGGTGCCCCGGGACCCGTAGACGTCGCCGTCGGCCCGGTACACCGCGTCCCGGATGCGCTCGTTGAACCGCTCGGCGATCCCGTTGAGCCACAGCTGGTCGTTGACGGTCAGCGTGTAGTACATCGCCGGCGGCTCCTCGGGGAACAGCCGGGGGTAGCCCAGCACCAGCAGGCGGGCGTCGGGGGCGCGTTCGCGGATCTCCGCGATGACGGTGTCCAGGGTCTCCTCGAACTGCCGCATGCGCTTCTCGATGTCCTCCTCCTGCTCGGTGCAGACGCCGCTCTCCAGCAGCGGCATCCGCACGATGCAGGTGCGCAGCACCGGGATGAACCCCAGGTCGTTGCCGCCGATCCCGAGCGTCACCAGGGAGGTGTGCTCGGTGACCCGCTCGATCTGGGACTCGGGGGTGCCCAGCTCGTCGAGCATCTCGCGGCCCTTGTGGCTGCTGCACGCGTAGAAGGCCAGGGACCCGGCGAAGTCGAACTCGTCCTCGATGAGGTGGGCGTAGGCGTTGGACGAGCGCCAGCAGCCGCCGGGCACGGCGGTCTCGGGGGCGTAGTCGCCCGCGCCGTCGCCGGAGGAGTAGGAGTCGCCCAGCGCCACGTAGTTGCCCCACAGGGCGCCGTCCTGGGGGCTCACCCGCTCCCGCCAGTCGGCCTGCTCCTCCTCGGTGATGGGGGGCAGGTCCTCGGCCGGGCACACGCCGCCGGTGATCTCGCACCACAGGGAGCGTAGGGAGTCGCGGCCGGCGGGCACGGTGAGCATGACGATGAGGGAGAGGACCAGCACCAGGGAAACGCCGACGCCGATCCGGGTGCGCAGCCGGGTGCGGCGCCGCGGCGGCCGCGCCGTGGCCCCGGTGCTCTCGGTGTCCGTTGGGCCCTCTGGGTCCGTTGGGTCTCCTGCGTCCCCTGGGGCCGCTGTGTCCGCGGTGCCGTCGGAGGTCTCCGGGCGTGCCGTGGCTCCGGTGTCCGCGGCCTTGTCGGCGGCCTTACCGGTCCCGTTCCCGGAGCCCTCGGGAGGAGTCGGGTCCGGGGTCTCCCCGGGGGTTCCGGACACCTCGTCACCGGTGGGCACCGCCGCCACCGCCTCCCCTGTCTCCGACGGTCTGTCTCGGCCTCGAGACTACCCGGGGCGACCCGCGGCGATGACGTCCACGGCCCTGTGCACCTCGGCTCCGGTGAGGTCGGCCCGGGCGGTCAGCCGCAGGCGCGAGCGGCCGTCGGGCACCGACGGCGGGCGGAAACAGCCCACCCGCACCCCGGCCGCCAGGCACCGGGCCCGCCAGCGCACCGCGGCGTCCGGGGACGGGGCGGTCACCGACACCACCGCCGCGTCGGGGGAGGTCGCCTCCAGCCCGTGTCCGCGCAGGCCGTCGCAGAGCAGCCGGGCGTTCTCGCGCACCGCCCGCGCGCGCTCGGGCTCGGCGCGCAGCAGGCGCAGCGCGGCCAGCGCCGCGGCCGCCGAGGCCGGGGCCAGCCCGGTGTCGAAGATGAACGTGCGGGCGGTCTCCACCAGGTGCCGGATCACCCGGTCCGGGCCCAGCACGGCGCCGCCCTGGGCGGCCAGCGCCTTGGACAGGGTGACCGAGACCACCACGTCGTCGGGGGCCGGGGACAGCCCGGCGGCGGCCAGGGCGCCCCGGCCGCCCGGGCCGACCACGCCGAACCCGTGCGCGTCGTCCAGCAGCAGGGCGCCGCCGGCCGCCCGAGCCGCCCGGTGCAGCGCCGCCGTGTCGACGAGGTCGCCGTCCACGGAGAAGACGGTGTCGCTGACCAGCAGGGACCGGGCCCCGGGGGCGGTCCCGCGGGACCCCAGGGCGCGCGCCGCCGCGGCCGGGTCGGCGTGGTCGAACAGCTCCACCCGGGCTCCGCCCGCCCGGGCCAGCCGGGCCGCGTCGATCAGCGAGGCGTGGTTGTGGCGGTCGCACACCAGCAGCGGGGCCGGGGCGTCGGCGCCCGCCCCGGGCACCCGGGCGGTCAGCGCGGTGAGCATCGCCAGGTTGGCGGTGTAGCCGGAGGAGAACACCAGGGCCGACTCGGTCCCGGCGAAGTCGGCCAGCTCCCGCTCCAGTTCGTGGTGGAGCTCGGTGTCGCCGGTGACCAGGCGCGAGCCGCCCGCGCCGGTGCCCCAGCGCCGCAGCGCCGCCTCGGCGGCGGCGGTCACCCGCGGGTGGCGCAGCAGCCCCAGGTAGTCGTTGCCGGCCAGGTCCAGCACGTCCTCGGCGGCCGGCCGCGGGACGATCCGGCGCGACAGCCCCGACCGGGCCCGCGCCCGGGCGGCCTGCGACAGCCAGGAGAAGGGGTGCGGCGCCGCACCGGAGGGGCCCGGGCCCGCGCTCCGGGAGCGGAGCGTCCACGGGCGGCGGGGCGGTGACAGGGCGGCGCCGTCCATGGGCGGGTGCTCCTTCGGTGCGGGGAACGGGGCGTCGAGCGTCTCCGAGGGGGTGGGGCGACGGGGGGAACCGGTGCACGAAGGGACCGACCCAGCGGCGGCCAATCCCGCTGGGGCGGCCCGGTCCTCGTGCCAGGGAGGCGGTACCGACTCTGCCGGGTCCGCGCCCCCCGCGTCACCGGTGGAAGCCCACAAAGTTCGGACACCGAACCTGGTAGGTCTGCACGGATCCGGTCCGCGGACCGGATCGGAAGAATGGGACCACATGACGCCCGAGTGGATACGTTCCGTCGACCGCGCCCACCTGTGGCACCCCTATACGACCCTGCCCCCCGCCGAGCCGCCCCTGGTGGTGACCGGAGCGGACGGGGCGCGCCTGCGGCTGTGGGACGGGGAGCGCGAGCACGAGGCCGTCGACGGCATGTCCTCCTGGTGGTCGGCGATCCACGGCTACCGCCACCCGGTCCTGGACGCCGCGCTGCGCGCGCAGGCCGACGACTTCAGCCACGTGATGTTCGGCGGGCTCACCCACGGCCCGGCGGCCGAGCTGGCCGGGCTGCTGGTGGAGATCACCCCCGAACCGCTGCGCCACGTCTTCCTCGCCGACTCCGGCTCGGTCGCCGTCGAGGTGGCCATGAAGATGTGCCTGCAGTACCACCGCTCCAGAGGGGAGGCGGGCCGCAGCCGGTTCCTCACCTGGCGGGGCGGCTACCACGGGGACACCTTCCACGCCATGAGCGTGTGCGACCCCGAGGGCGGCATGCACGCCCTGTGGGGCGACGTGCTGCCCGGGCAGGTGTTCGCGCCCGCGCCGCCGCGGGAGTACGACCCCGGGCACACCGCCCGGGTGGCGGCCCTGGCCGAGCGGCACTCCCGCGAGCTCGCCGGGATCATCGTGGAGCCCCTGGTGCAGGGCGCCGGGGGCATGCGCTTCCACGACCCGCGGCACCTGAAGGACCTGCGGGCCCTGGCCGACGAGCACGGCGTACCGCTGGTCTTCGACGAGATCGCCACCGGGTTCGGGCGCACCGGGGACCTGTTCGCCGCCGACACCGCCGGGGTGGCGCCCGACATCATGTGCCTGGGCAAGGCGCTCACCGGCGGCTACCTCACCCTGGCCGCGGTGCTGTGCACGGAACAGGTGTCGGGCACGATCGCCCGGGGCCGGGTGCCGGTGCTGGCGCACGGGCCCACGTTCATGGCCAACCCGCTGGCCTGCGCCGTCGCGGTCGCCTCGGTCCGGCTGCTGCTGGAGTCGGACTGGCGGGAGTCCGTCGCCCGCGTCGAGCGCGGACTGCGGGCCGGGCTGGCCGGGGTCCCCGGCGCCCGGGTGCGCGGCGCGATCGGGGTGATCGAGCTCGGGGACCCGGTGAGGATGCGCGAGGCGTCCCGCGCCGCGCTGGAGGCCGGGGTGTGGCTGCGCCCGTTCCGGAACCTGGTCTACGCCATGCCCCCGTACGTGTGCACCGACCAGGAGGTCGCCGCGGTGGCGGCGGGCATGGTCGCGGCCGCGGAGGCGTCCCGATGATCCTCGTGGTGACCGGTACCGGGACCGGTGTGGGAAAGACCGTCGTGACCGCGGCGCTGGCCGCCGTGGCCGGTGTCAGGGTCGCGGTGCTCAAGCCCGCCCAGACCGGGGTGGGGCGGGGGGAGCCCGGCGACGTGCACACCGTCGCGGCCCTGGTCCCGTCGGTGACCCCGGTCGAACTCGCCCGCTACCCCGAGCCGCTGGCCCCCGCCACGGCGGCCGCCCGCGCGGGGCTGCCCCAGGTGCGCGCCGAGGACGTCGCCGACGCCGCCCGAGCCCTGGAGGGCGACCACGGACTGGTCCTCGTCGAGGGCGCCGGCGGCCTGCTGGTGCGGCTGAACACCGAGGGCCAGACCCTGGCCGACGTCGCCGTGCTGCTGGACGCCCCCGTCCTCGTCGTGGCGCGTGCCGGGCTGGGCACGCTCAACGAGGTGGCCCTCACCGCCGAGGCGCTGCGCGCGCGGGGTCTGCGCCCGGCCGGGGTGGTCATCGGCTCGTGGCCGACAGAGCCCGATCTGGCGATGCGGTGCAATCTGGGCGACCTGCCGACGATGGGTGCGGGGCCGGTCGTCGGGGCGCTGCCGCAGGGGTGCGCCGACCAGGACCCGCGCTCCTTCGCTGAGACGGCGCGGCGGGCCCTGCCCCACTGGAGGCCGGGACCGGCGACGCGAGGGTGAACGCCCGCGGGCCGGGTCCGTGGGCGCGCAGGTGCTCCTCGCGCTCGTGGACCTCCTCCGGCCCGGGCCCGTCCGCCGACCACCACAGGGTGCGCTCCACCGAGGGGAAGGCGCCGTGCCGCTCGCGGTGCTCCACGAGCAGGCGGTGCGTCCGCTCCACGAAGGACCGCAGGGCCACCGGGTCCCGCCACAGGGACACGACGCGGACCTCGTCCCCCGTGCCGGAGGAGTCCACTTCGACGATGTGGCCCTCGGTGGACCGCGCCCGCAGCCGGAGCGCCTCCGCCAGCGGGCCGACGTGGTCGCCCCGGATCACCCTGGATTCGGCCAGGGTCAAGGATTGGTCTGCCATAACGACTCCTCTTCGAGGTCCATTTCTGTCAGTATGGATATGAAGAGAAGCGGCGCACAGGGCCAATGGAGGCGGTAATGGACTCTTCCCGGACGGTGGACGACCTCGTCGGTCTCCTCGGCGCGTGGTCCGCCGGGGACGGCGCGCTCTACCGGAGGCTCGCCGACTCCCTCCGGACGCTCATCGACGAGGGCAGCCTCGTCCCCGGCGAGCGGCTGCCGTCCGAGCGTGTTCTGGCGTCGGCGCTGCGGGTCAGCCGGACCACCGTCGTCTCCGCCTACGACCTGCTGCGCTCCGAGGGCGTCTTCGACAGCCGGCAGGGCAGCGGCACCCGGGTCAGCGACCGGATCGCGCCGGTGCGCTCCGACGGCTGGGCGGCCAACGGCGTCGGCCAGTTCATGTACCGCAACCTCATCCAGAAGGACGCCGGGCTCATCTCGGCCACCTGCATGAACACCCCCGCGATGCCGGGGTTCGCCGAGGTCGTCCGCGAGAGCCTGGACGACATCGGGCCGCTGCTGGACGAGGGCACCTACTACCCGCAGGGGCTGCCCGCGCTGCGCCGGGCCATCGCCGACTTCTACTCCGACAGGGGGCTGCCCACCGTCGCCGACCAGATCGTCGTGACCACCGGCGCCCACCAGGCCATCGCCCTGGTGGCCCAGCTCTACCTGCGCAAGGGGTCGCCTGTGGTGGTGGAGGACCCCGGGTTCGCGGGCTGCCTGGACCTGATGAGCGACCGGGGCGCCCGGTTCGTGCCCGTACCGCTGGACGACCAGGGCATCGACATCAACGGGGTGCGCCGCGCCGTCGACGAGCACGCCCCCCACCTGCTCTACACGATGCCCTCGTACCACAACCCGACCGGCACGATGATGTCCGTGGCCCGCCGCCGCGAACTGGGGGAGCTGTCGGCCCGGACCGGGACGCCGATCCTGGAGGACGCCGCCTACACCGGCGTCCGCCACCCGCAGGAGCCGCCGCCGCTGGCCGCCTACGCGCTCCGCGGTGCGGAGGTCATCAGCGTCGACTCGCTGTCCAAGGTGGCCTGGGCGGGACTGCGCGTGGGCTGGCTGCGCGCCCCGGTGGAGATGGCGGTACGGCTCAGCCGCCGCAAGCTCCTGGCCGACCTGGCCGGACCGCAGCTGGATCAGATCGTCGCCGTGCGGCTGCTGGCCGACTACGACCGGATCGCCCGTGAGCGCTCGGAGCGGCTGGCCGCCGCGATGGACCACATGGAGGGGCTGCTCCGCCGCGACCTGCCCGACTGGCGGTGGAAGCGCCCCGACGGCGGCGCCGCCCTGTGGGTCGAGCTGCCCGGCATCGACTCGCGGGCCTTCACCCAGGTCGCGCTCTGCCACGGGCTCGAACTGGTGCCCGGCAGCCTGATGTCGGCGTCCCCCATCGGACCGTTCGACCGGCACTTCCGGCTGCCCGTGGCCTTCGACGCCGCCGAGCGCGAGGAGGTCGTCTGGCGGCTGTCCCGCGCCTGGCGCGAACTCGACCGCCACGGCCCGGTCGGGGCCCCGATCCCCCTGGTGGTCTGACGGCGAAGCCCCCACGGGGTTCTGGAGGCCCGGAGCGGATGTCCGAGGGACGAGGATGTCCGTGCAGGGGCGAAGGTTCCCGTTCTCCGGGGGGCTGAGCACGGGCCGAAGCGGAGCGGAGGCTCAAGGGGGCACAGTGCCCCCACGGGGTTCTGGAGGCCGAGAGAGAACAGGGCCGCCCGCGGGACGGGTCCCGCGGGCGGCTCCGCTGTGGCAGGACCGGTCGGCTAGCCGATCCGGACCTTGCGGGCGGCCTCGAAACGCTCCTGGACGTCGGCCCAGTTGACCACGTTCCAGAACGCCTTGACGTAGTCGGCCTTCACGTTCTTGTACTGCAGGTAGAACGCGTGCTCCCACATGTCCAGCATGAGCAGCGGCACGGAGCTCAGCGCGGCGTTGCCCTGCTGGTCGTAGAGCTGCTCGATGATGAGGCGCTGGCCCAGCGCGTCCCAGGCCAGGAACGCCCAGCCGGAGCCCTGGAGGCTCGCCGCGGCCGCGTTGAAGTGGGCGCGGAAGGCGTCGAAGGAGCCGAACTGGTCGTCGATGGCGGCACCGAGCTCGCCCTCGGGCTTGTCGCCGCCGTCGGCGGACAGGTTCTTCCAGAAGACGCTGTGGTTGACGTGGCCGCCGAGGTGGAACGCGAGGTTCTTCTCGAGCATGGTCACGGCACCGAAGTCGCCCTTGTCGCGGGCCTCGGCCAGCTGCTCCAGCGCCCCGTTGGCACCGGCGACGTAGGCGGCGTGGTGCTTGTCGTGGTGCAGCTCCATGATCTGACCGGAGATCCACGGCTCCAGGGCCGCGTAGTCGTAGGGCAGCTCGGGGAGCGTGTATGGCGCAGACATCTCAGGCGCACCTTTCCGATGAAGCGGTTCGTCGTCACTTACCAGCGAAGGATCGCTAGGCAGCAAGCTATCAGCCGTGCGGCGGGGGCCCCGGTGTCGGACGGGCGACACCCGGGGCCGGGAATAAACCGCCGTACACCCTCCGTAGCGGTGTACTTTCTGTGGGGAACCGTGTTCGTACGGTGGGGATCTCCGGGGGTGGGGGAGGTCGGGTCGTTTCGGAGGTTCGGTCAAGGTCGCCGGGCGCAGGTCGCCGGGCGTTGGAGGGGCGTTCACCGGTCGTTCCGCCCTGTGGGCGATGATCCGACGCCACTTCCCCGTCATCTCGCACATTCTCGAGGCATGTCCATGTCCACTCCCGAACGCGGTGCCGCCGAACGCCCCGCCTCCCAGCGCGGCGGCTTCCGCCCGGAGATCGAGGGGCTGCGCGCCGTCGCCGTCCTGCTGGTCGCCGTCTACCACATCTGGTTCGGCCGGGTCTCCGGCGGAGTGGACGTCTTCCTCTTCCTCACCGGGTTCCTCATCACCGGGTCCCTGGTGCGCTCGGTGGAGCGCGACGGGCGCATCGCCCCGTTCGCGTTCTGGTCCCGGCTGCTGCGGCGGCTCACCCCCGCCGTCGGCGTGGTGCTGGCGGCGGTGCTGGCCATGGCGTACCTGTGGCTGCCGCGGTCGCGCTGGCCGGACGTCATCGCCCAGGTGTACGCGTCCGCGCTCTACCACGAGAACTGGGCGCTGGCCGCCGCGGCTGTCGACTACCTGGCCCGGGAGGGCGCGCCCAGCCCGGTGCAGCACTTCTGGTCGCTGTCCATCCAGGGCCAGTTCTACCTGCTGTGGCCGCTGCTGCTGGGCGCGGTGCTGCTGGTGGCGGGGCGGGACCGGATGCGCCGGGCCTCGCTGGCCGCGATCGGCGCGGTGCTGGCGGCCTCCCTGGCGTACTCGGTGTGGATCACCGCCGTCGACCAGCCCTGGGCCTACTTCGACACCGGCGCCCGCCTGTGGGAGCTGGCCCTGGGCGGGGTGCTGGCCCTGGTCGTCCACCGGATCACCCCGCCCGTGCCGGTGCGGTGGGCGCTGGGCTGGGGCGGCCTGGCCGCACTGGTCCTGTGCGGTGTGCTGTTGCCGGTGTCCACGGTGTTCCCCGGGTACGCGGCCCTGCTGCCGACCCTCGCCGCGGCCGCCGTCATCGTCGCCGGCGGCGGGGGCGGCCGGGCCGGGGTCCACCGGGTGCTCGCCTGGCGCCCGCTGACGGCCCTGGGCGGCCTGTCGTACGCCCTCTACCTGTGGCACTGGCCGGTCCTGGTGGTGTACCTCCAGCTCACCGGCCGCTCCCTGGCCACCCCGCTGGGCGGGGCGGCCGTGCTGGCCCTGTCCCTGGGCCTGGCCTGGGTCACGGCCAAGGCCGTCGAGGGCGGGGCCGAGAGCCTGAGCCGCAGGGTCTCCCGGCCGTGGCTGCCGGTCTGGTCGGCGGCGATGGCGGTCCTGGTCATCGCCCCCTCCCTGGTCGTCGGCTCCCAGTGGTCGGACCGGCTGGCCGAGGAGAGGCGGGAGCGCGCCGAGCGCGTCATCGAGCCCGTCGACTACCCCGGGGCCGCCCTGGTCACCCACCCCGAACTGGCCACCGTGCTGCCCGACCTGCCGGTGGTCCCCGACCCCCTCGACGCCCAGGACGACCTGTCCGACCACCACCTCCAGGGCTGCCACGTGGACCTGAAGGCCACCGAGCCGAAGGTGTGCTGGGCCGGACCCGAGGACGCCGAGTACACGATCGCCATGGTCGGCGCCTCGCGCACCGCCCACTGGTACCCGGCGCTGGAGGAGGTCGCCCTCAGGCACGGGTGGCGCCTGGTGTCGTTCACCAAGAGCGGGTGCCAGTTCAGCGCCGAGGTCCCCTACACCCAGGGGCGTGTGTTCACCGAATGCCAGGAGTGGGACGCCCGGGCCATGGAGGAGCTGGAGCGGCTGCGCCCCGACGCCGTGTTCACCTCCTCCACCCGGGCCAGCGCCGCCGGGGAGGTCGTGCTGCCCGGGTTCCCGGTGCGCTGGCGGGAACTGGACGCCATGGGCATCGACGTCATCGGGGTGCGCGACCTGCCCCGGCACTCCTACGCCGGGGCCGAGTGCGTGGCCGACAACCCGGACGACCCGGCCGGTGCGTGCAGCGACCCGGTCGGCTACTCGCACGCCGAACGCCACCCGGCCGCCGTGCTCGCCGAGCGGGGCAGGCTGCCCGCCAACGTCTCCCTGGTGGACCTCACCGGGCACGTGTGCCCCGGCGGCCGCTGCGACGCGGTCGTCGGCAACATCCTCGTGTACTGGGACCACTCCCACATGACCGCCACCTACGCCCGCACGCTCGTCCCGGCCCTGGAGGAGGCGCTGGTGGAGGCCACCGGACAGGGGAACGCGACAGCGAACTCTTGAGGGCGCGGCGGTCGGCCGGGGGTGATCTTCCGGTGAACAACAGTGGAATTGCCCCGCACGCGGGTTTCGCCGCCCTCCACGAGGTGGTGTCTTAGTCGGGTGGGCCCTTCGTGTCACCGAGCCGTGGCGCCGGCCCCGCCCCTTGCCGTCCGGCCCCGTGCGCCCGGGACCCCTCCCCGCGCCCGCCGGTCCTGCCATCCCCCCTGGAGATGCCCGTGCGTTCGCTGCGCCGCCTGTCGCGCCCCCTCCTGGCCGTCGCCGCCGTCGTCGGCCTCCTCGCCACGGCCGCCCTGGTCACCCTGGCCGCCCTGGGCCTGGTCGGCTGGGTGGAGGCGGGCACCCTGGTCGCCCTGGCCCTGCTCGGCGCGCTGGTCTGCGGGCTGGGGCTGGGCCTGGTCCTGGTGCGCCGCTCGGTGCGCGCCCTGGAGGAGTCGGTGCGCGAGCACGCCCGCACGGTCTCCCAGGCCCTGGGCGAGGACCGGCTGGAGACGCGGCGCTCCCTGAAGGACCTGCGCGAGCGCGTCACCCGGGTCACCGACCACGCGCTGCCCAAGGCCTCCCGCGAGCTGCGCCGCGCCGTCGAACTCCAGGGCCGCGCCGACTACGAGCAGCAGGTCGCCTGGACCGAGCTGCGCGACCACCTGGACACCGCCCCGTTCATGCCGCCGCTGCGCGGCTGGGCCGCCTCGCCCGACGTGCTGCGCGTCCTGGTCCGCCACATCGAGCGGCTGCGCCCGGCGACCGTCGTGGAGTGCGGCAGCGGCGCCTCCAGCGTTTGGCTCGGCTACGCGCTGCGCCGGGCCGGCGGCGGCCGCCTCGTCGCCCTGGAGCACGACGCCCGCTACGCCGAGCTGAGCCGCGCCCTGGTCGCCTCCCACGGGCTCGACGACATCGTCGAGGTCCGCCACGCCCCCCTCACCCCGATCGAGCCGGACACCGTCACCGTCGACGGCGAGGAGCGCACCACCGCCGACCTCTGGTACGACACCGCCGCCCTGGCCGACCTGGCCGGGGTGGGCCTGGTGTTCGTCGACGGCCCGCCCCAGGCCACCGGCCTCCAGGTCCGCTTCCCCGCGCTGCCGCGGCTGCTGGCGCACTGCACCGAGGACGTCGTGTTCGTCCTGGACGACGCCGACCGCGAGGAGGAGCGAGCGGTCGGCGACCGCTGGCTCGCCGCCCACCCGGAGTTCCAGCGCACCGAGGAGCAGGCGGAGAAGGGGGCGCACGTGTTCGGCCGCAAGGGGATCTGACCCGCCCCGCACCACCCGGCACCACCGCACCGACACCCACGAGGTCTGGATGATCACCACCGCCCTGCGGGACGCCCTGCGCGCCCGCGGCACCGAGACCGCCCTGCTGTGCCACACCGGCGCAGGGGCCCGCGCCCACCTGGAAGGACTGCCGCTCGCCCCGGCGGACGCGGTCGTGGACCTGGACGCCCGCGTCCTGGGCGAGCCCCTGGAACTGCGCAACCTCTGGGAGCGCGACAGCGGCCCCGAGGCCGGGCTGGTCGCGGTCGTCGCCGCGACCCCCGCCGACCTGCACCGCTCCCTGGCCGCCGCGGCCGACCTGCCGCGCGCGGTCCAGGTGGTGGTCGCGATCGTGGACACCCCCGGCCACCAGGAGCCGCCGCTGCCCGCGTCCCCCGGCATGGGCCAGTGGCGCGAACTCCAGGAGGTGCGGGTGCGCCGGGCCGGCCGCCGCGGATGGCTGTGCGAGCTGTTCTTCCCCAACGGGGTGGAGACCCCGCAGGTGCTGGACGCGGTCTGGTCGGGCACCCGGGGGCGGCGCCGGGGGCCGGCGATCTCGCCGCTGGCCGCGCTGTCGGGCCCCGAGGCCGCGCTGTGGCGGCCCGGCGACACCGGCGCCCGCGGCGTGGAGGCGGCCGGGCCGGTGCCGTTGCGCCGGGTGACCCCGGTCGGCGACCTGGCCCTGCGGGTGGGGGAGGGCGCCCCGCCGGAATGGACGGACGAGGCGGTCCCGGTGCTGGACCGGCGCACCACCGGCGCCGACGCCTGGGAGCGGATCGCGGCGCCGGGCGGCGCCCGGGTGCACGAGAACGCGGGACCCTCGGACATCGCCCCCATCGACGAGCTCTCCGTCAACCCGGTCGGGTTCTCCAAGGACGCCTCCGGCCCGATGGGCGACCTCACCGTCCACGGCGACCGCGCCGTCGTCCGCCAGGGCGAGAAGGATCTGGCCGTCGTCGCCCCGGACGGCACCGTCACCGACGTCGACCTGTCCCGGATCCGGCACCTGCGCGGCGTCCGCGTGGACTGGTCCGGGCACACCGGCCCCACCGCCGCCGTGCGCGCCGTCGCCTCGCTGGCGGCCGGCGGGGTCCCGCTCGTCTCCGGGCCGCCGCCCGCCTGGGCGGCCGCGCTCGGCGCGCCCCTGGCCGATCTGATCACCGCCGCCGACGCCGAGGAGCTGGCCGACCCGCTGCGGCGGGAGGAGTACAGCGTCCGCCTGCGCCGCACCGCCCTGCGCCTGCACGGGTCGCGCTCCCGGTGGCGGGACCTGGGCGCGCAGGCCGGGGTGCCCGTGCCCCCCGCGCCCACGGTGTCCGTGATCCTGTGCACCCGCCGCCCGGAGATGGTCGGGTTCGCCCTCGCCCAGATCGCCCGCCAGCGCGGGGTGGACGTCGAACTCGTCCTCACCCTGCACGGCTTCCCCGCCTCCCTGCCCGAGGTGGCCGCCGCCATCGCCGAGTACGAGGCCACCGGGCGGCCCCTGGTCCTGTGCGAGGCCCCCGCCGACAAGATCTTCGGCTCGGTGCTCAACGACGCGGTCGCCCGAACCTCCGGGACCCTCGTGTCCAAGTGGGACGACGACGACTGGTACGGCCCCGACCACCTCGCCGACCTGGTCCTGGCCCGCACCTACTCCGGTGCCGAGCTCCTCGGCGTCGGGCAGGACTTCGTCTACCTCCAGGAGGTCGACCTGACCCTCTGGCGGGAGGGCCGGTCCGAATCCTCCAGCCGGTTCATCGCCGGGGGCACCATCCTCACGGACCGGGCGGTCCTGGAGGAGGCCGGCGGCTTCCGGCCGGTGCCCCGCTCCATCGACACCCAACTCCTCATCGCCGTCATGCGCGGCGGCGGCCGCATCTACCGCGGCCACGGGCTGGGGTACGTGCTCCGCCGCACCGGCGGCGGCCACACCTGGTCCGAGGACATGGCCTTCTTCCTGCGCAACCGCATCCAACAGTGGTTCGGCTGGCGTCCGAGCGCCCTCCTGGAGGGGGAGCCCGAGCCCTTCGGCCGACCCGTCACCGAGTACACGGGGGGACTCCGTTGACCACTCTGGAAACCGGCCGGGAGCCGGCCGCCGAAACCGCACCGAGAACCCTGCCGCGGGGGGAGGCGGACTTCTCCGGCCAGCCGCGCCTGGTGCGCAACGACTACGCGCCGCTCACCCCGGCCCCGCTGGGCGCGTGGACGCCGACCCTGTCGGTCAGCGTCGTGATCCCCTCCCACGGGCACCCCGAGAAGCTGGCGTTCGTGCTGGCCGCCCTGGCGGGCCAGAGCTACCCGGCGCACCTCATGGAGGTGGTCGTGGTGGACGACGGCTCCCCGGAGCCGCTGGTGCTGCCGCCGGTGCGCCCGGAGAACACCCGGCTGATCACCTCCGCCCCCGGCGGCTGGGGGTCGGCCCACGCGTTCCACACCGGTGTGGCGGCCTCCTCCGGGCAGGTGATCCTGCGGCTGGACGCCGACATGCTGGTGTACCGCGAGCACGTGGAGTCGCAGATGCGCTGGCACCACCTCGTGGACTACGGGGTGGCCATGGGGCACAAGCTGTTCGTGGACTTCGACCCCGGAGCGATGACCCCCGAGCACGTGCGCGACGAGGTCGCCGCGGGGCGGGCGGAGAAGCTGTTCGACCGCGAGGGCGCCGACACGCACTGGGTCGAGAAGATCATCGACGGCAGCAACGTGCTGCGGACCGCGGCCCACCAGGCCTACCGGGTGTTCACGGGGGCGACCGGCTCGCTGCACCGGACCCTGTTCGACGCCGCGGGCGGCATGGACGCGGAGATGGTGCTGGGCGGCGACACCGAGTTCGCCTACCGGGTGTCCCAGCAGGGCGCGGTGTTCATCCCCGACCTGGAGACCAGCAGCTGGCACCTGGGGCGCTCCCAGATGCAGACCCGCCGGGACGCGGGGATGCGCTACCGCACCCCGTACGTGTCCAACCGGGTCCCCGACTTCCGGCTGCGCCGCAAGAACCCGGACCGCTCCTGGGAGGTGCCCTACGTCGACGCGGTCATCGACGTCCGCGGCCGCACCCTGGAGGACGCGGAGGCGACCGCCGCCGCCCTGCTCAACGGGACCACGCCCGACCTGCGCCTGTGGCTGGTGGGGCCGTGGGGGGAGCTGACCGACGGGCGGCGCTCCCCGCTGGACGAGGAGCTGCTGGATCTGCGGCTGATCGGCGAGTCGTTCCGGGGCGACCCCCGGGTGAGGCTGGTCGAGGAGGCCCCCGAGCCCGACCCGCGGGTCACCTTCGTGCTGCACGCCCCGGCGGGGACGAAGCTGACGGACACGGCCGTGGCCGACATGGCGGAGCTGGCCAACAAGGAGCGCGCGGGCCTGCTGTGCGCCCCGCCGCCCGGCGCCACGCGCGCCGAGGACGGGGTGCTGCGCCTGGAGCGCCGTGCGGCCTTCGCCCGGGTCCGGCACCTGTCCCCGGACGCGGACGGCGCGGCGGCGGACCGGGCGGTGGAGGAGCTCTACGGCGCCCACTGGCTGTCGGGGGAGGCCTTCACGGTCCCCGAGCCCGAGCCGGGCGCCCCGGCCCGCAAGAACGAGAGCCCGGAGGCGCTGCGCCGCAAGCTGGAGCAGGCGCAGGCGGAGGTCGAGAAGCTGCGGGCCCGCGCCCGCCGCGCGGAGCGCAAGCTGCGCTGGTTCACGCCGGGCGTGGGCCGCCGGGTCCTCCGCAAGATCGTCCGCTGAGCAAGGGGCCGCCCTCCGGGGCGGCCCCTCTTCGCTCGGCGGGAACCCCCTCCGTCCGTCACGCCGTCGACCCGGCGTCGGTCAGCGGCTTCCAGGGGTAGCTGCGGAGCACGAGGGACGTGGTGACGGGGCCGTAACGGGCGAGCGCGTCGACGACCTCCTCCAGCCGCCCCGCCTGAGGGCAGTAGACGTCGAAGATGAGGCAGTCCTCCCCGGTGACCCTGAGGGTGGAGGCGATCTCGGGGGTCCGGGAGGCGAAGTCCAGGGCGTGTGAGAGCCGGGCGTGCGTGGCGCGCAGCCGGATGACCGCGTGGATGTTCAGGCCGAGGGCCGCCGGATCGACCACCGCCCGGTAGCCGGTGATGACACCTCTCCTCTCCAGCCTCTGGATGCGCGCGCTGGCCGCGGGCTGCGAGAGCCCGACCCGGCGCCCCACCTCCGCGCCGCTCAGCCGGCCGTCGGTCTGGAGCAGGGCGAGGATGTCCTGGTCCAGCCGGTCGAGTGATTCCATCGTCGTCCGCACCGTTTCCTTTGAGATCGCTCGGGTCACCACCACCGCCCTGATACATCCAGCAGAATCTGCTCCGGGCGCCCCCCTGATCGTGGGGAGCGGCGAATGAAAGGGCGGGCAGTGGTCGCGTACGTCATCATCCCGGGTATCGACGGCTCGGACGGCCGGCACTGGCAGACCCTGTGGGAACGGGACCGGGGCGCCGCGGCGGTGAGGATCTCCCCGGACTCGTGGTCCGCCCCCGATCTGGACGACTGGGTCGGCGCCGTCCAGGAGGCCTACGACGAGGCCTCCGGCCGGGACGACCGCGTCGTGCTGGTGGCCCACAGCCTGGGCTGCTGGGCCGCGTCCGCCTGGCTGGACGGGAACCCCTCGAGTCCGACGGCCGGTGCGTTCCTGGTCGCACCGCCCGACCCGCGCGGGCCGGCGTTCCCGCGCCGGGCGGCCGCGACCTTCGTCGAGGTGTCGGCGCGACCGCTGCCGTGCCCGGCACTGGTGGTGGGCAGCACCGACGACCCGTACTGCTCCCCCGAGGCTGCCGCCGGATTCGCGGAGCAGTGGGGGGCGCGGTGGCACCCGGCGGGCGCGTGCGGGCACATCAACTCCGCCAGCGGCCTGGGCCCGTGGCGGCACGGCCGTGAGCTCCTGGACTCGCTGACCCGGCGGTGATCGGGCACCCAGGGGACGTACGGCCACCGGTACGGTCCCGCGGTCCCCTTCCGGACAGGGAGGTCCGCCGCCGGCGCACGCCGGTGCGCCGGGGGCGGGCACCGGTGGGCGCGGGCGGAGCCCTCGGGCCTGGGTGCGGCGACGCACCTGGGGCCGCTTTTCGGGGTGGCTTTTTTGGGGGTTTCGGGCTGCTCCTGAGCAGTGGTTATGACAACACGCGCACGGTAGGGCACTAAAAGTTACAAGCGTGTCTAGTATGAGGCCTCGTGGTCGGTTAGTGCCGGCTCTTTGTCGCCGAGACGATCGAGGTCGCCCGATGATCACCTCCGCCGTCCGCCAGGCCCTGCGCACACGCGGGGACGAGCCCGCCGTGCTGTGCCTCATCGGGGACCTGGGCCCCGACCGGGCCGAGCTCGCCTCGCTGCGCCTGAGAGCGAACGATCTGCGGATCGACCTCGACGCGCACGGCATGGGCCGCCCGGTGGAGGTGCCGGGCGTGGGCGGCGAGGGGGAGTCCGCCTCGACCGGCCTCACCGTCGTCGTGGCGGGCGGCCTCACGGACCTGCGGCGGGCCGTCACCGTGGCCACGCAGCTGCCGCCGACCGCCCACCTGCTCGTGGTGGTGCGGCACATCCCCGCCCACCTGGGGCCGCTGGTGCCCGCGCCGCCCACCATCGACGAGTGGAACGACCTCCACGAGCTGCGCGTCCGCCGCTTTGACCACCGCGGCTGGGCCTGTGAGCTGTGCTTCCCCAGCGGCGTCTCCGTCGCCGAGGCCCTGGCCG
Source organism: Nocardiopsis sp. NPDC006139 (assembly GCF_040614155.1). Classification (NCBI taxonomy): domain Bacteria; kingdom Bacillati; phylum Actinomycetota; class Actinomycetes; order Streptosporangiales; family Nocardiopsidaceae; genus Nocardiopsis; species Nocardiopsis sp. NPDC006139. The sequence goes on along the minus strand of NZ_JBEXTT010000034.1, from coordinate 10,108 downwards.
CCGTGGTGCACGGCGCGCGCGGGCGCAGGCGCGGGCCCGGCATCGGGGTCCTGGGCGGGCTGCACGGCACCGACGCCGCGCTGTGGCGCCCCGGCGACGTGGCCGTCCGGGGTGTGAGCGCCACCGGGCCGGTGGCGATCGACCGGGTCACCCCGGTCTCCGACGTGGTGCTGCGCCTGGACGACGGGGAGGGCCTGCCGTTCTGGGAGGACGTGGAGGTCCCCGTCGTGGACCGCCCCGCCCCCGTGGCCGCGGTTCCCGAGGCGCGGGTGTACGCGGGCGACCCCGTCACCCGGGTCGCCCCCATCGACGACCGGTTCGTCAACCCGATGGGGTTCACCAAGAAGACCAAGGGCCCGCTGGGCGAGTTCGCCGAGGCCGACGGCCGCCTGGTGGTCCGCGACGAGACCGGCGTCCTGGTGCGTCCCGCCCTGGACGGGACCGTCACCGAGAACGACCTGGAGCGCATCCGCCACCTGCGCGGCGTGCGCGTCTCCTGGCCCGCCCGCGGCGACGCCTCGGCGGTGCGCGCCATCGCCTCGCTGGCCGCCGGCGGTGTCCCGATCGCCGGCGATCCCGCCCCCGCCTGGGCCGCCGGGCTGGGCGCGGACCTGATCGACCTGATCCCCTCGGTCGGCGAGGACGTGTTCACCGACGCCCTGCGGAGGGAGGAGCACAGCATCCGCCTCCGGCGCGCCGCCCTGCGCACCCACGGGGTGCGCACCCGGTGGCGGTCCCTGGCCGCCGAGGCCGGGCTGCCGGTCCCGCCGGACACCCGGGTGTCGGTGGTGCTGTGCACCCGCCGCCCCGACCTGGTCGGGTTCGCCCTGGCCCAGATCGCCCGCCAGCGCCACGTCCGCTTCGAGACCGTGCTGGCCCTGCACGGCTTCCCCGCCGGGCTGGTGACCGCCGAGATCGCGCGGTTCCGGGCCACGGGGATCCCGCTGGTGGTCCACGAGGCCGACGGGGGCACGGTGTTCGGCGCCGTCATGAACGAGGCCGTCGACCGCGCCTCCGGGACGGTCATCGCCAAGTGGGACGACGACGACTGGTACGGCCCCGAGCACCTGTCGGACCTCATGCTGGCCCGCACCTACTCGGGTGCCGACGTGGTCGGCATCAGCCAGAACTTCACCTACCTGGAGGAGCTGGACCTGACCGTGTGGCGCGGCTACCGGTCGGAGGTGCCCAGCCCCGCGATCGTCGGCAGCACCATCCTCGCCGACCGGGTCGTCATCGAGGACGTGGGCGGCTTCCGCCCCCGCCCCCGCGCCATCGACAGCCAGTTCCTGCTCGCCGTCACCCGGTCCGGCGGCCGCGTCTACCGCACGCACGGGTTCGGCTACCTGCTGCGCCGGGCGGGCGGCGGCCACACCTGGAACGTGGACCTGGGCTACTTCCTGCGCAACCACACCGAGCAGTGGATCGGTCGGCGCCCCAGCGCCCTGCTGGAGGGGGAACCCGCCCCCTTCGGCGACCGCGCCCACACCGAGCAGCACACGGGGGGACACGTTGAGCACTTCTGAGAGCATCCCGCGTCAGCACGGCCCGCGGCCCGTGGTGGACTTCGCCGACCAGCCGCGCGTGCGCAGAAACGAGTACGGACTCCTCGACCCGCCCGCACTGGGCGGGTGGGAGCCGAGCCTGACGGTCTCGGTGGTCGTCCCGGCGCACGGCCACCCCGAGAAGCTGGCCCTGGTGCTGGCGTCGCTGGCCGGGCAGAGCTACCCCGCCCACCTGACGGAGGTGGTCGTGGTGGACGACGGCTCCCCGGAGCCGCTGGTGCTGCCGCCGGTGCGCCCGGAGAACACCAGGCTGATCACCTCCGCCGCCGGGGCGTGGGGCTCCGGGCACGCGGTCAACACCGGTGTCGCGGCCTCCTCGGGGCAGGTGGTCCTGCGGCTGGACGCCGACATGCTGGTGTACCGCGAGCACATCGAGGCGCAGATGCGCTGGCACCACCTGGTCGACTACGCCGTGGTGCTGGGCCACAAGCTGTTCGTGGACTTCGACCCGTCGATGACGGCGGGCGCCCTGGACCCGGAGCGGGTGCGCGAGGAGGTGAGCGCCGGGCGGGCCGGGACGCTGTTCGACCGGGAGGCCGCCGAACCGCACTGGGTCGCGGAGTTCATCGGGCACTCCGAGGGGCTGCGCACCGCCGGGTACGGCGCCTTCAAGGTGTACGTCGGGGCCACCGGCTCGCTGCACCGCGGCCTGTTCGAGGAGGCCGGGGGCATGGACCCGGACCTGGTCCTGGGCGGGGACAGCGAGTTCGGCCACCGGCTGGCCGAGCGGGGGGCCCTGTTCGTCCCCGACGACGAGGCGGACTCCTGGCACCTGGGCCGGTCCCAGATGCAGGACAGGCGCAGCGCGGGCATGCGCTTCCGCGCGCCCTACGTCGCCAACCGGGTGCCCGACTTCCACCTGCGCAACAAGGGCCCCGCCCGGGTGTGGGAGGTGCCCCGGGCCGAGGTGGTCGTGGACGCGGCGGGCCGCACCCTGGAGGAGGTCGACGCCACCGTCGCCCCGCTGCTGGCCGGCACCGCGCCCGACGTGCGGGTGTGGCTGACCGGGCCGTGGGAGGAGCTGTCGGAGGGGCGCCGTTCGCCGCTGGCGGAGGAGCTGCTGGACCTGCGGCTGATCCGCGAGACCTACCGGGCCGACCTGCGCGTGCGGTGCGTGGAGGAGGTGCCCGCCCCCGACGGGCGGGTGCCGTTCCGGCTCCACGTGCCCACCGGGGTGCGCCCGCTGCCGGGCATGGTCGCCGACCTGGTCCGGCTGGCCGACCGCAAGTCGGCCGGGCTGGTGTGCGCCCCCGTGCCCGGAGCGCTGCGGGCCGGCGACGGGGTGCTGCGCCTGGAGCGCTCCGCCGCCTTCGCCCGGGCCCGCCACCTGTCGCCCAAGGCGGAGGGCACGGGCCTGGACCGGGTGGTGGAGGAGACGGGCGGCCTGCAGTGGACGTCCGCCAACCGGTACGTGGAGGTCCCCGAGGACGCCGAGGCCACCTGGGGCACTGTGCGCGCGGAGCCGGCCGCGGAGCCCGAGCCGACCCCGGTCGAGCTGCGCGCGGAGCTGCGCCGGGCCCACCGGGAGATCGACCGGCTGCGCCGCCGGGCCGAGCGGACCGAGCGCAAGCTGCGCTGGTTCACCCCGGGGCTGGGCCGCCGCCTGCTGCGCCGCATCGCCCGCTGAGCGGGGAGCGGAGAGGGGCGCCGGGGGCATCCCCGGCGCCCCCGTCCGCGCGGGGCGGCGTCAGGGCCCCAGGGCGTCAGGGAACCCAGAGGCCGAGGGACTCGGCGACCAGGGCCGGGCGCTCCTGGCCCTCGATCTCCACCGTGTGCCTGGTGGTGACCAGGTACCCCTTGGGGTTCTCCTGCACCGAGAGGACCTCCACCCCGTCGCGCAGCCGCGAGCCGACGGTGACGGGCTGGAGGAAGCGCACCTTGTTCAGGCCGTAGTTGATGGACATCGACGGCTTCTTCTCGATCCGGATGACCGACTGCGAGAAGTGCGCGAGCAGGGACAGGGTGAGGAACCCGTGCGCGATCGTCCGCCCGAAGGGGCCCGCGGCGGCCTTCTCCTCGTCGATGTGGATCCACTGGTGGTCCTCGGTCGCGTCCGCGAACCGGGTGATCCGTTCCTGGTCGACGGTGATCCAGTCGGTGTACCCCAGGTGCTCGCCCTGGGCGGCGATCACCTCGTCGATATCGGCGAAAACGCGCACCACGCCTCCACAGTCCTCGGTCGGATGGTGCGGCAACTCTACCTAACAGTGTTCGGTTATGGGAGGGGTCAACGGCCCCGGACCGCCGTCCGGGTCCCCGAGGCATCCACCAGCAGCGCCTCGGCGGTCCGCTCGGCCACCGCCGGCCGGTCCACGCCGTGGCCCAGACCGCTCTCGGCCAGGGGGACCGCCACGACGCCCTCGTGCGCGCGCACCGGCGGCGCCACCAGGCCGTCGCGCCCCCGGTGCCCCGCCCCGGGCATCTCCACGGGCAGCGAGGCGCCCGCCAGCGAGGCCAGCGCCACCGTCGCGGCCCGGCCCACCCCGGTCGCCGCCGACGACCCGCACCAGACCTTCCACCCGGCGTCGACGGCCAGGTCGACCGCCCGCCGGGCCGGGGTCAGCCCGCCCAGCCGGGACACGTCCACGTTCACGGCGCTCCCCGCCTCGGCGCCCACCGCCCGCTCCAGGTCCGCCAGGGAGCGCAGCGGCCGGCCCAGCGCCACCGGGGTGCGCAGCTCGGCCGCCGCCCGGGCGTACGCGCCCAGGTCGTCGGCGGGGAAGGGGTCCTCGATCGCCAGCAGCTCCAGCGAGTCCAGCGCCCGCAGCGCCTCCAGGTGCCCCTCCTCCTCGGAGTAGCGGCCGCCCGCGTCGACCTGGAGCACGAGGAACGGGAACCGGGACCGCACCGCGTGCACCACCTCGGTGTCCCAGCCCGGCGCGACCTCCAGCCGGACACGCCGGAAACCCGCGCCCACCTGGCGGTTGACCTCGGTGAACAGCGTCTCCACGCTCACCGTCCGGGGCACCGTCACCCCCGCCGTGAGCGCCGTGCGCTCCCCGCCCAGGGCGTGCGCCAGGGGGGTGCCGCGCTGGCGGCTCCACAGGTCCCAGCAGGCCGTGTCCAGGGCGCCGGCCAGCGCCGGGTCCCAGGGCAGGTCCGCCCAGGCCGCGCCCGCCTGGGTGGGGCGCGCCCACCCGTGGTCCAGCAGCGCCGGGGCGTACGCCGAACGCAGCGCCGCCCACTGGTCGGGGGTCGCCCAGGGCACCTCGCCCCAGCCGCTGACGCCCTCGCCGTCGGCGACGCGCACCAGCACGGGGCCGTCCCCGTCGTCGCGCCGCCCCCGGCCCCGGGGCCGCAGCCGGATCAGTTCGAGTTCGACGATCCGGGTCGCGGTCGTCGAGCCGGTGTGTCCCACGCTGTCCCACCTCGGTCCTCGTGGGCCCGTCTCGGTCCTTCCGGCCCGCGGCCGGACACGGGCTCCGTCCTTCCTCGACGGTACCCGCGCCCGCCCCGGCCGACCACCCCGAGCCGCACGGACCTGCCCGAACGCCCCCGCGCCGTGAGCCCTCCCGGACCCGCGGGCCCGCGGCCGGGAAGGCGGGGCGCTAGACCAGCACCTCGCCCAGGGGGCGGTGCTTGAGGCCGTGGGCCTCGGCCACCGGCGCGGAGACGACCTCGCCCGCGTAGGTGTTCAGGCCGCCCGCCAGCGCGGCGTCCTCGGCCAGCGCCCGCCGCCAGCCCTTGTCGGCCAGCGCCGCCGCGTACCGCAGCGTGTCCTTGGTCAGCGCGTGCGTGGAGGTGTTGGGCACCGCGCCCGGCATGTTCGCCACGCAGTAGAAGACCGTGTCGTGCACCCGGAAGGTCGGGTCGTCGTGGGTGGTGGGGCGGGAGTCCTCGAAGCAGCCGCCCTGGTCGATGGCGATGTCCACCAGCACCGCGCCCGGGCGCATCCGGGACACCAGCTCGTTGGAGACCAGCTTGGGCGCCCGGGCGCCCGGCACCAGCACCGCGCCGATGACCATGTCCGACTCCAGGACCGACAGCTCCAGCTCGAAGGCGTTGGACACCACCGTCTTGACCCGGCCCCGGTACAGGGCGTCGATGTGGCGCAGCTTGTCGACGTTGAGGTCCAGCACCGTGACGTCGGCGCCCATGCCCACCGCGATCTGGGTGGCGTTGAGGCCGGACACGCCGGCGCCGATCACCGTCACGCGGGCAGGCCGCACGCCCGGGACGCCGCCCATGAGGACGCCGCGGCCGCCGTTGGGCCGCTGGAGGGTGACCGAGCCGACCTGCGGGGCCAGCCGGCCGGCGACCTCCGACATCGGGGCCAGCAGCGGCAGGGAGCCGTCCGGCAGCTGCACGGTCTCGTACGCGATGCCGGTCACGCCGCGGTCCAGCAGGGCGTCGGTGCACTCGCGGGAGGCCGCCAGGTGCAGGTAGGTGAAGAGGGTCTGGCCCTCGCGCATCCGGTGGTACTCGGCGGCGACGGGCTCCTTCACCTTCAGGATCAGGTCGCCCTCTGCCCACACCTCGTCCGCGGTGTCGAGGATGCGGGCGCCCGCCGCCTCGAACTCCTCGTTCGTGATGGAGGAGCCCAGGCCCGCGTCGCGTTCGACGGACACCTCGTGTCCGCGGCGGGTCAGTTCGTGAACTCCGGCCGGGGTGATGGCCACACGGTACTCGTGGTTCTTGATCTCACGGGGCACGCCGACGCGCACGGTTCCTCCTGGATATCTCCGTTGATACCCCCACTGTCACCGGTGAAGGCACAGCGACACCATCGCCAACCTGACAGCGTGTCGGCGATCTTGTTGACAGGGTGTCAAGCCCAGGTGTGGGGCGGGCCACTGTCGCCCGAGGGCGCGCGCATCCCCGCGACCCAGACCGGGCCGACCTCTCCGACCAGACCCCTACCCGCGTAGGGGCTCCGATCCACGCCCGGGACCGATACCGGCCGTTCCGGGGCGAACGCCACCAGGTCCGCGTCGCAGCCCGGGGCGATGCGCCCCTTGCCCGCCAGCCCCAGCAGCTCCGCGGGCGCCGCCGCCGTCCACCGGGACAGCAGGTCCAGGTCCGCGCCGCGGCGCCGCGCCGCCGTCCACAGCGCGGACAGGCTCCACCGGAGCGTGTACAGCCCGTGCGCGGGCAGGTGCCCGGAGGACACCGTCGTGATCGCCGAGTCCGGTTCCAGCAGGGCGCTCCACAGCGCCTTGCGGTTGGCGTCCGAGCGCAGCGGCGGGCGGCAGGCGTGCGCGGGCGACTCCGGGTCCAGCACCTCCGCGGGCAGGCAGAGGTAGTGCGGACAGGTCTGCGCGCTCAGCCCCACCCCGATCGACCCGGCCGCCGACAGCAGCGCCGCGCACTCCGCGGCGGTGAACGGCACCACGTGCGTGCGGGTCCCCACCGACCGCGCCGCCGAGATCACCCGCTCCAGCCCCCGGCGCTCGGCCCGCGGCGGGCGCTGCTCCGCCGTCAGCGGCGGGGTGCCCAGCTCGCGGGCGTCCTCGGCGTGCACCAGCAGGACCGCGTCCAGCGCCGCCAGCTCCGCCATGGCCTTGCGGAGCCAGGCGTCGTCCAGCGCGGCCATGTCCGGGGCGCCCCCGTCCGACAGCGAGCACTGGAACGCCACCGCGCCCGCCGCCCGCAGGTCCGCCAGGTCCAGGGAGCCGCTGCCCGAGGTGACCCCGCCCAGGAAGTACAGCCCCACCGGCGACCCGGCCGCCGCCCGGCGCTGCGCCTGGAGGTCGTCGGCGCGGATCACCGCGGGGCGCGCCGGGGCGGGGGAGACCACCAGCGTCGTGACCCCGCCGCGCAGCGCCGCGGCACCGGCCTCCCGGTAGCAGTCCGCCGCCTCCAGACCCGGGTCGTACACCCCCGTGCCCAGGTCCACCGCCCCCGGCAGCAGGGCGGTGTCGCCCAGGTCGACCTCCTCGCGGGCCGACCAGCGGACCCCCGGGCCGGCCACCGCCTCGATCCGGCCGTCCCGGACGCCGACCGCGGCCGGGGCGACCCTCTCGGGCGTGACCACCCGCCTGGACCGGATCACGGTCTCGAAATCGGTCATCGCTTCTTCCCCTTCAGGTGTGTGCGACGGCAGGGACGCGAGAGGCGGTGCGGAGAGGGACCGCACGCGGACGACGAGGAAGACGAGGAAGCGGAGGACCTGCGTCTCGACCGGGAGCACCGAGAGTATCGCGAAGAACACGCAAGGGAGGGGCGAACGCCACTTCCCGCCGCGGCCCCGGCACCGCCGGAATCCTCGCCCCACCCCCGACCGGCACCCCGTAGCGGACGGTTTACCCTGGAGTGCGCCGAGCCGCCCCCGACGGCATCCCCCCTGTGAACGACCTCGACGACGGAAGTGGCACGTGGCTCCTCCCGCAAAGATCACCCAGTCCCCGGACCGCGCCGGGGCGCCCCGCACGTCCACGACGGCGGTCCTGGCGGCGGTGGCCGCCCTGCTGTGCCTGGCCGGGCTGAGCATCACCCTGGTCCTGGGCGGCGCCGCGTTCCCCGAGATCATCCCCGGCCTGCCCGACGCGGGCGACGCCGTGCGCTGGGGCCTGCCCCTGTCCAAGGCGGTCATGGACGCCGCGGCCGTCCTCACCGTCGGGACGCTGCTGCTGGCCGTCGTCCTGCTGCCCTCGGACAAGGGGCGGCTGTCCCGCCAGGCCACCGGCTACGTGCAGGCCGCCACCTGGAGCGCCCTGGCCTGGGCCGCGGGCGCCGTGGCCACCCTGTACTTCCAGGCGTCGGAGTTCCTGGCCCGGCCGCTGGGACAGGTCAGCGTCGACGAGGTCACCGCCTACGCCGGATCGGTCTCCGGCGGCATCGCGCTGATGTTCGTCATCCTGCTCACCACGGGCATCCTGCTGTTCGGCCGCACCGTCACCGGCGCGACCGGCGCCCTGTGGCTGCTGATCCTCTCCCTGGTCGCCCTCACACCGCCCGCGCTGACCGGCCACTCCGCCTCCTCCGGGTCGCACGAACTGGCCGTCACCGGCCTGGCCATGCACGTCGTCACGATCAGCGTGTGGACCGGCGGCCTGGCCCTGCTCACCTACCACGCGATGCGCGCGAACGGCGACGCCGTCGAGATCGCGGCCGCCCGGTTCAGCCGCCTGGCCCTGTGGGCCTACATCGGCGTGGCGATCAGCGGCCTGGCCAGCGCCCTGGCCCGGATCGAGTCGTTCGACGCCCTGGTGCGCACCGAGTACGGGCTGATCATCGTCGTCAAGGCCGTGCTGTTCGCCGTCCTGGGGGCGTTCGGGTACCTGCACCGCGAGTTCGCCCTCAAGGGGGCGGACGGCGCCGCCGGCGAGCCGGCCCGGCCCGCCTACCGGCGCCTGCTGTTCCTGCGCATCGCCGCGGTCGAGGTCCTCGTCATGGCGCTCGTCATCGGCGTCTCCGTCGGCCTGGGCCGCACCGCGCCGCCCCCGCCGCTGGACAGCCGGGTGGACCCGGCCGCGCTCATCCTCGGCTTCCCCGTCCCCCCGCCCATGGACCTGGTCAACCTGCTCACCCTGTGGCGGCCGGACCTGTTCTTCATCATGCTCGTGGTCGTCGCCGGGGGCCTGTACGCCGCCGGGGTCACCCGCCTGCTGCGCCGCGGCGACTCCTGGCCGGTCGGGCGGACCGTCGCCTTCGCGGCGGGCCTGCTCACCATCGTGGCCGCGCACCTCAGCGGGTACGCCACCTACGCGATGGTGCTGTTCTCCGCGCACATGATCCAGCACATGGTGCTGTCGATGCTCACGCCGATCCTGCTGGTGCTGGGCGCGCCGGTCACCCTGGCGCTGCGGGCGCTGCGCCCGGCGAAGCGGCGCGGAGACCGGGGGCCGCGCGAATGGCTCAACCTGTTCCTGAACAGCCGGTTCTCCAAGGTGGTCACGCACCCGGCGGTGGCCACGCCGCTGTTCGTGTTCAGCCCCTACGCGCTGTACTTCACCCCGCTGTTCCCGACGCTGATGAACGACCACCTCGGTCACCTGTTCATGGGCGTGCACTTCCTGCTCACGGGGTTCCTCTTCTACTGGGTGATCGTCGGGGTCGACCCGGCGCCCCGCAAGATGCCCTACCTGCTGCGCATCCTGCTCCTGCTGCTGGCCATGGGCTTCCACGCGTTCTTCGGCATCTCGATCATGATGCAGACGGCGCCCATCGCCATGGACTTCTACGGCCAGTTCGACGTCCCGTGGGTCGACGACCTGGCCGAGGACCAGTACGCGGGCGGCGGCGTGGCCTGGGCGCTGGGCGAGATCCCGACGCTCCTGGTCATGCTGGCGCTGGTGGTGCAGTGGTCCCGCGACGACGAGAAGCAGGAGCGCCGCCGGGAGCGGCACGCCCGCCGCGACGGCTCCGAGGACGCCGACCTGGACGCCTACAACGCCTACCTGGCCGAGCTCGACCGCCGGAACAAGGCGATGTCGGGCGCCGAGGCGCCGACCGAGGCCCCGGCCGAGGCGCCCGCCGGGGAGCCGGCGGAGAAGAGGGCCGACGAGGCCTGAGGCCGCACGCGAGGGGCCCGCGGGCCCCCCGCCGCCGCGGGCCCCCGCCCGCGCGCGCCCCGGCCGGGGGGGGGGGGGGGGGTGTGTGTT
>NZ_JBEXTT010000033.1:0-65370 GCF_040614155.1 Nocardiopsis sp. NPDC006139 | reverse complement strand
GCCGTTCAACACTGGCTAGTCACAGCGTTTCGTCTATCATAACCTCATGCCCTCCTCTTTGGCGAGACTTCCAGCTCAAGCACGGGTCATCCTCTACGCCCGCGTCTCCAAGGACCAGCACGAAGGCCGGTCCGTGGCCCAGCAGCTCAAGATCGGCCGCCGCGTCGCCGACGACCGCGACTGGGAGGTCGTCGGCGAGTTCTCCGACAACGACCGGTCCGCGTCCCAGTACGCGAAAGGCGCTCGGGAGGACTGGCCGAAGGTCGAAGCCCTCATCCAGGAGGGCGGCGCGGACGTGCTGTGGCTATGGGAGCTGTCCCGCGGCACTCGTGACCGTGTGGTGTGGGCGCACCTGGTCGCGGCCTGCCAGGAGCACCGCATGTGGATCGGGTTGGACGAAGACCTGTGGGACACCACCAACCCCGACCACATGAAGTACCTGGATTCGCTGATGGTCGACGCGATCCACGAGGCTGGGAAGACCCGCAAGCGCATCCACCGAGACCAGATGGACGCAGCGGAGGCGGGCCGCCCGCACGGCAAGCTGCACTTCGCGTACCGCCGCGAGTACGACCCGGACACAGGGCGTCTCCTCCGCCAGGTTCCGGATGAGGAAAAGGTCAAGCTCCTCATGGAGATCCGGCGGCGGCTACGGGAGGAGCGCCACCACCCGATCAAGGTCGCCGAGTGGCTGAACAGTGAGGGTGTGCCAACGCCCCGCGGACGCCGCCGGGGGGAGCGGTACACGCGCCGCAACGGCACCCAGGCCGTCGCCCAGGGGTGGACGATGGAAACCATCCGGCAGATCTTCGCGTCGACCAGCCTGATCGGTGTCCGCAGCCACAAGGGGGAACGCAAAGCCCGTGGCTGGGAGGGGATCCTGACCGAAGCGGAGTGGGAGGAGATGCAGCAGATCCTGAGCTTCCCTGGTCCCGAGTGGCCTCGGACGGCGCCTCGGGACGGGTCGGCGCGGGCTCTGCTTTCAGCGATCGCGACCTGCGATCCCTGCGGGTCGACCATGTACCTCCAGTGCTGGGAAGGGAGCAGCCGGTCACCGTATTACCGGTGCTCGCGCATGTTCTACGGGGAGACGCAGGGTCATGTGTGCCGGGCGATCTCCCGTTTGGATGCCCAGATGCGGGAGGCCGTGATCGAGCGGTTCGCGGACCCGGATGTGCTGAGCGCGTTCACTGCCGGCGGCCCGTCGTCAGAGGAGATCGAGTCGGCGGTGGCGACGGTGGAGTCGTTGCGGTCCGAGTTGGAGGAGTTGTACGCGGAGGTCGAGGCGGGGGAGACGTCACGGGCGATGGCGAAGGCCGATGAGCGTCGATTGAAGGCTCAGATCGCTGAGTGGCAGCGTCGGGCTCGCCCGGTGTTGGTGGATCCGCTGGTGGAGGAGTTGGCGGCCGGGTCGGTCGACGCTGTCGCGGCGGTGTGGGACGGGTGGTCTTTGGAGCAGCAGCGTGCGGCGGTGCGGTTGGTGACGGAGGAGGTCCGGATTCTGCGGGTGGGCAATGTCGGTCGGAGGAAGCTGTCGTTGGAGGAGTCGATGAGGATCGTGTGGGCGGGGGAGTAGGCCCTGAGGTACGACGAAGCCCCAGCGTCCGGCTGGGGCTCTCGTGTGAGAGGGGTTGTCCCGTTGGGTGGATGGGAGGGCGAGGGGAGGGAAGGGTGTGGTCGCCCCGGGGGAAGTCGGGGCGTTCACGGGGGCTAGCGGGTGGGACTGTAGTCCACTCCGGGGACCCGCATGGCGTGCGGGACCGACGGGGGGAGGGCGGGGATGGTGACGATTCCCGGCTCGATTGCCGCGAGGACGCTGACCGGATCGGCCAGCAGAGCAGAGAAATCGATGTCCGCGTCGGGAGGAACCCAGGGGGTTCCCCAGCCGGCGGCCTCGTAGGCGTGGAGCTTGCGCGCTATCTCCTGGATGCCTTCGACGGTGGGCGCGCCAGGGTGGACGGTCACGAGCGTCCACAGGTCACAGCGTGTGACGTCGATGAGTGAGTGGTAGGGGTCGATCACCTCCGCGATCTGCATGAGTACGGGACGATACAGGTCTTGCGTTCGAACATAGGGCAAAACGGACTTTCCCCCCTCCTGCCTCGGTTTTCACACCCCATTGTGTGATGACCGGGCGGATTATTGACCATAGGTACGAACGGGGTTCGGGGGAAGCCTTGTGGACGTCCATAAAAAGTAAAATCGCCCTCCGTAACCAGATTGGATACGGAGGGTAGTAAAAGCTGGCCTGAGAAAACCCCGGGGTCACTGTGAGTGATTACCCCAGGGTGTGCAGCCGCTCCGCTAGAGCCGCGTTGGCCTGAGCCATCCTCAGGGCCATCATCCGCCTCAGCTTCGGTAGCGCCTCCTCGGGGCTGACGTCTGTTCCGAGGGTTCCTTCGAAGCTGACGCCGCTGACGGTCAGTTCGAAGGTTCGCGCGTCCTTCTCATCTCGCCACCTGAGTTCCTCGCCCTCCGCGACGGGACCATCCGGGCCGATGATCTCCGCATCCCACCCAGGCAGCCCCTCCGGAGAAGCGTCTGGAAGCGAACTGAGCTCGGAGAGCTTCTCGGCTGCATCCTCGCGGCCGGCCTCTATGAGCTGATCCTCTGTCACGCCGACGGTGCGGGCCATGGCTGCGACGGTGTCGGCTGGGCCTCGCACGGGCACGTAGGTGCCTTTGGTGACGATCTGGTACCCGTTGACGATTTGACGCCACCGGCCTTCGCTGATTCCGGATTGCTTGGCTGCTTGGCGAGCGGAAAGCCCGATTCGGATGAGGGACGTCCGAATCAGCTCTCCTTCGCGCGTGGGTGTGGGCTTCTCGCTCATGCGAGAAAGCTTCGCACACCTTCGCACCCATGGGGAGATCAGGGTAGGCAAAACTTCGCTGGAGCCAGTAAACCGTCACCTTCCTGAGACGTCTTATGCGAAGGTTCGCGCGAAGATGCGCGTGAACCTATTGAACTTCGCACCACTTCGCACTATGGTCGTGGCATGGCCACCAACCAACGGAAGCGCGGGAAGTTGCCCCGCGACCACGACCCGGCGGCAGTCAAGCGGGCGAGGGAGCTGGCTGGCTTGACCAAGACGCAGGTAGCTCGCGCGCTGGAGGTCTCAGTGAGCCTCATCAGCGAAATCGAATCCGGGTCACGTAACGCCACTCCGGCGAACTTGAACCGGCTCTCCGAAGTACTCGGCTGTCCTCGCGCCCTTCTGGAACGCAAGCAGGACCAACTCGAAGGAGGCGAGTAGTGGAAACCCCCGATCTCGCCAGCGTCATTGCGGACGCCGCGCCGCTGATCGACGCCCGGGTCGCCCTCACAGGCCGGCCGCGCGAGGTGTACGAGACCTACCTGACGCGCCCCCCGATCCCGGGGCAGACGTGGGAGGACGCGATCTTCCTCCGCCGTGGGGTTCTCGCGCTCGGACTGCTGCCGGACTCGGCAGTTCGCCAGCTCCGGCCGATGTGGCCGGGGACCCCCCAGGCCCCCGCGGCCTGACACGAAAGCGCCCCCGCCCGGATAGCGCCCGGACGAGGGCATTGGCACCCACCAACTGAAAGAAGGAAGTGCCGTGACCAATCGTATCCCGACCGAGCAGAGGGTGGTCCTCCCGCTCTCCGCGGACGTGGACATGCGTGTCCGCGATGGTCTCCCCGCCCTGGTGGTGACCGCTCCCGACGGCAGCACCGTGACCCTCACCTTCCCCGACGGTCACCCCGGTGACGTGGCCGCGACCCTGTCGGCCATGGCCGGCGCGGTCCGTGACGCGGAGCAGGAGTGCATGACCCGGGAGCTCCAGTACCTCTGGGAGCAGGAGGTTGTGCGATGACCGCCGCCGGACTGCACCACCTGCCCGAGCCCGATCACGCCGCTGTCGACGCCCTGATCGCGACCCTCGCCAGGCTCGGCATCCCCGTGACCCCCGGACAGGCGGCGAAGATGCACACCGCCCACGAGTTCGGGTTGCTGATGGGCGAGGACGGCATCGGCCGGGTCCTTGTGGACTCGTCGCCGAAGGCTCGGGCGGCTCGCGCTCGCCAGCAGATGCGCGCCCACCGCGCGGAGGCTTCGGCGGAGACGAAGTTCCACAACTCGCAGCCCCACTCCGCCGAGTTCCGCCTGTGGAAGGTGGACGCCGACGGGCTCGGGTTCACCTGCCGCCGTGGCCACCACATGGGCGGGTTCATCGATTCGCGGCAGACCACTGAGGCCGCCGTCGCCCACCACAAGCAGTGCCGGGAGGTCTCCGATGTCTGAGCGCATCCAGTACCCGACCGTCGCGGACACCCGTGACGCCCTGGACCAGATCATCACCGCTGCGACCGCGGCACGCGAGTACACGGGCCTGTACGAGGCGGTGTACGCCGACGACATCAGCGAGGAGTTGGTGCTCGCGTTGGAGCACATCGCGTCGGTGGCGCGGGGTGCGGCGAAGCGGCAGTCGTCCTCGCATGAGCGGGTGGCGGCTTTGGCGGACAGCGTGACCGCGGACCTGGAGCGTCTGCCCGTGGCAGGCGATCTGCTGATGTCGCCTCCGGAGGTCGACTCGGTGTGGCCTGAGGCCAGCGACGTCGACTTCGGTCCGCTGGTGGCCGACCATGACGCCGCCCAGGCTGACTGGATGACCGAGGAGGACGACCAGTGACCGCCATCGACACCCCGACCGGGCGCCTGCTCGGGTCGTGGGAGCCCGGCTCCCCGGAATGGCACGAGGCTCGCCGCTCCCGCCTCGGCGGGTCCGACATGGCCGCCGTGCTCGGACGATCCCCGTGGACGTCCCCGTACCGGCTCTGGCACCTCAAGGCGGGGCTCGTGTCCGACGGTGAGACCACGGACGCGCAGGCTCGGGGCCACTACCTGGAGGACGGTATCCGCCGCTGGTGGGCCGACCAGAACCCCGAGTACGAGGTCGTCACGGGCGGCACCTACACCCACGTTGAGCGCGACTACCAGCTCGCAAACCCCGACGGACTCCTCCTCCAGGACGGCAAGCCAGTCGGGATCCTGGAGATCAAGACCGACGGCCAGGACGACTCCGACACCTGGGGCCACTCCGGCACCGACGAGATTCCCCTGTACTACCGGACGCAGATCCAGTGGTACATGGACACGCTCGGTCTGCCCGTCGCGCACGTCGCGGTGCTGACCGCCCGCCTGGAGTTCCGGTCTTACGTGGTCCACCACGACCCCGAGGCCGCCGCGATCCTGCGGTTCAAGGCTGAGGAGTTCATCGACTCCCTGATGTTCAACACCCCTCCTGCGTTCGACGGTGCGGAGTCCACGTACCAGACGGTGCGGCAGTTGCACCCGCAGATCCAGCCCGTGGACGTGGAGCTCACCTACGAGGAGGCCGCCGCGTACTGCTCCGCGAAGCACGCGCTGAAGGCGGCGGAGGAGCGCGAGCTCTACGAGCGGTCCGTGCTCGCGGACCGGATGGGTGACGCCAAGCGCGCCCGCTACCTCGGCATGACGATCGCGAACCGCCAGTCCCGGGGCGGCGGCGACCCGTACCTGGTCGCCGGTCGCAAGCTCCCGGACATGCCCGCCCCCGCCCGCACCGACCAGGAAGAAGAGGCCGCGTGATGACCGCTACGACCGAACTCGCCGTCACCAACACCGGTGTGCTGGCGTTGGACCCGCACCAGACCGAGTGGACCCAGCCGCAGAAGGCCGCGCTCGCGCAGATCGGTATCGCCGACGCCCCGCAGGGCGACCAGCTGGTGTTCCTGCACTACGCCCAGCGCACCGGCCTCGACCCGTTCGCGCGGCAGATCTACATGATCGGCCGTAAGGAGTGGAACCCGCGCACCCGCGAGGAGACCTGGAAGTACACGATCCAGGCCGGCATCGACGGGCTGCGGGTCATCGCGGAGCGCACCGGCCGGTACGAGGGCCGCACCCCCATCTCCTGGTGCGGTGAGGACGGCGTCTGGCGGGACGTGTGGCTGGACAAGAAGCGTCCCCCGGTCGCTGCCCGCTGCGGGGTGTACAAGCAGGGGTTCCGTGAGCCGACCGTGGCGGTGGCGGTGTTCGAGGAGTATGCCGCCCGCAAGAAGGGCGGGGAGCTGATGGCGCTGTGGGCGTCCAAGCCCTCCCACATGATCGGGAAGGTCGCTGAGGCGCTGGCGTTGAAGGCGGCGTTCTCGCAGGATCTGGCCGGGATCTACACGCCGGAGGAGATGGAGCGGGAGGACCGCACGGAGGAGCCGACGGTGGGCCAGGCGGGGGAGACGATCCAGACCGCCGCTGCTGCGCAGGTCGGCATGTACACGCCGACGTCGGAGCCGATGATCTCCAACGAGCAGAAGAGCGAGATCTTCGGCCGGATCCAGGACCTGGGCTTTGGCAGGGACGAGGGACTCGCTATCTGGGCTGAGGCGGCCGGGCGCGAGGTCCCCACCATGGGTCTCCTGAGCGCCGCTGAGGCGGAGAAGGTCATCGACGAGCTGGTTCGGCGCAAGCGTCAGCGCGACGAGCCGGAGATGGTCGACGCGGAGATCGTGCCGGACGAGCCCCGACGGGACCCGTGGGGCGTGGAGCAGCCGCACGGTGTGACGCCGGAGGAGCAGCAGGACACCTACGCCGAAGAGGTGGCGTCGTGAAGCCGTCCCGTATCCAGTTTCGCCACGCCAAGGGGTGGTGCGCACCTGAAGGCGCCGTCTACGTGGGCCGTGGAACGAAGTGGGGCAGCCCCTACCGAGTCCGGATCGACTTCAAGGGCGACAGCCGAACCTACCGGGTCATCGACGCCCAAGGGCGGACGGTGAAGGCCGGAATGCCCAGGGCCCTTGACGCCATCCGCATGTGTTCGGACACCTGGCTGGCTGACTTGCGAACGATCCCGCACGACTCGGAAGTCGCTGCTCGGGTTCGGGCCGAACTGGCTGGCCGGGATCTCATGTGCCCCTGTTCGGCGGAACGTGAGTGCCACGCGGACGTACTCCTCGACCTCGCGAACGGGGGTGCGTCGTGAAGCTCTCCCTGCCGAAGCGCAAGGCCCGCGCCGCTGAGATCGAACGCCGCACTGTGCAGGTCGTCCCCGAGAACGCTCCGCCGCCCGCTCCGGCCCCGCAAACTGACGCCCCGTGTGGCGCCTGCGACGTACCCCGGGATGTCCACGGGATCCGGTACGCGCACGAGGTCGGCCACCACGAATGGATCCGCACCGAGAAGGTTCGCCCCCCCAAGCAGATCGGAGACCCCCGATGAGCAGTGAAATCACCCCCGACACCGTCGCCCCGCTTCCCGGGCGTATCGCCGACACCACCGCCGACCAGTACGCCCGCTACGCCACCGCGCGCGCCGCGCGGGGGATCGGCTACCTGCACGAAGCCGCTGGCACGCCCCTGAGCGACCGGTACTTCCGCTACGCGAACGCCGTCGGCGGTGACTACGCCGTTGCGCTCCTCACCCGGGCTCTGATCGAGCACGCTCCCGAGGCTGCCGACGAGGTCGTGCGCTCGCTGCGGCAGCACTTCGCAGACGGTGACTCCGTCGAGGAGTTCACGTGGGAGTGGGCGGCCGAGTACGGGATCGACGCCGGGGCCCTGGCTGACACCGGCGCCGCGAAGGCCAAGGAGGCAACCCGATGAGTGAGACCACGACCCGTCTGCCCCGCCGCCGCCTCCGCGCGTGGCCTGCCAGCGGTGGTGCCGTCCAGATGTCCGCGACCCCTGAGGGCGCCGACGAGACGGCCGCCTCCCCGGTGTGGGAGGTGCCTGCCGGGGATGTCGCTGAGGCCATGGCGGTGCTGTCTGCGGTCGCCGACCCGGAGGCCCTGGACCTGAAGACGCAGCGCGACGCCATGGCGCACGAGCTGGAGAACGCCAAGCGGGCTCTCGCGGACGCTGAGGCCCGCGCGTACTCGCAGGGCGTGGAGGACATGCGGGAAGCAGCCGCTCAGGCCATGCAGGTGGAGTACGGCCTGCTCGCCGCTCGGGTAATCGACGGACTGTCGGTGTCCGCGCAGACGCCTGCCCCCGCCCCGCGTGACTCGCACATGACCTCGGAAGTGCGATCCCTGGTCAAGCGCTACGGCGCCCCCGCGATCGCCGCCGAGGCCGCACGACAGGCCAAGGAGGAAGGGCGATGAACGACTACACCACCTCGTGGCTGGAGACCCAGCTTCCTGGGGTGATCGCGGACGCCGAAGAAGCCCGCCGCGACCCCGGCAGCCGCTCGTGCGGGTCCGATGCGCCGCACACCGACCACGTGTGGGTCGACGGCACTGAGTTCCCGTGGTGCCCCGGCACCGCCTGACCACCCCCCTTTTCGGGCCGCTCCCAGTGCGGGGGCCTGGGGGCGGCCCACCCCAGAAGGAGAAGCACATGGACACCCACAGCATCACCCGGTGGGACCTCGCCGTCACCGTGCACGGCACCCCCGCCGGCCAGGGCCAGGTGTCGTTCCTCGGCAAGGGGCGGCCCGCGATCCACAGCAACCAGAAGAAGCTCCTCCCGTGGCGCGAAGCCATCATCAC
The DNA here is from genome assembly GCF_040614155.1 of Nocardiopsis sp. NPDC006139. Classification (NCBI taxonomy): domain Bacteria; kingdom Bacillati; phylum Actinomycetota; class Actinomycetes; order Streptosporangiales; family Nocardiopsidaceae; genus Nocardiopsis; species Nocardiopsis sp. NPDC006139. Next base: position 56,885 of record NZ_JBEXTT010000033.1, on the reverse strand, counting down.
CGCAGTCCGCGCCGAACTCGCCCGCACCGCCGGACCGGCTCGCCCCGCGTTCGTCGGGGAGCCCATGGAAACCGACATCACGATCACCGTGGCCAAGCCCAAGTCCGCGCCGAAGCGCCGCCGCACCTGGCCCATCACCCGGTCGTCCACCGACCTCGACCACCACGTCCGCGCCGTCCACGACGCCCTGTCCCGCGCGGGCGCGTTCGGGGACGACTCGCAGGTCGTGGAGACCAAGGCCCGCAAGGTGTACCCGGGGGAGCACCCGCTGGCGTTGGGGGAGCCGGGAGCGCTGATCCGGGTGCGGGTCCTCCCGGAGTCGCTGCTCGGAGCGGAGGTGGCCCGGTGAGGCGCCCGAAGGCCGCTGGCGTCCGCGACCAGCGCACCACCCCCACCGCCGCCGACCACTCATGGACCCGCCAAGCCGTCTGCGCTGGCATGTCGCTGGAGCTGTTCTTCGGCCCGCCCGGAGAGCGCCAGCCCGCGAAATCCCTTCGCGAGGACGAAGCGGTCGCCGTGTGCGCCTGGTGCCCAGTGAGGTCGGACTGTCTCGACGACGCCCTCACCTACCACCCCAAGCAGCAGCACGGAGTCGTCGGCGGCATGACCGCCGAGGAGCGCATCGCTGAACGCCGCAAGCGCCAGCGCCGCGTGAAAGGGGCCGCGTGATGACCACCCTCAAATGGGCAGCCGACCACGGCACCCTCTCCTGCTACAGGGCCGGATGCCGCAACCCCGAATGCGTCGAAGCCGACCGCGACTACACCCGCACACGCCGACGCCTCATCGCTTACGGCCGCCCCACCACCGACCTCGTGGACGCCGAGCCCGTCCGCGAACACGCCAAAGCCCTTCTGAGCCTCGGCTGGGGGCTCGCAGAACTCCAGGCAGAGGCCAGAAGCAACATCAGCACCCTGCTCTACGGGGCACCGAACCGAAACGCCAAGCCGCTGAAGCGCATCAACCCGGTCTCCGCCCGCAAGATCCTGTCGATCCCGCTGACCATGGTCCCTACCACCAACCTCGTAGACGCGGCGGGGTCACGGCGCCGGGTCCAGGCCCTGTGCGTGCTGGGGTATGCGGCTGGTTGGCAGGCCTGCCAGATCGGCGCGAGCAAGAACACCGTTCAGTACTTGGCGACTGGGCCGACTGAGAAGGTCCAGGCGCGGTGGGCTGTGGGCATCCGCGACCTCTACGACCGGCTTTGGGATGTCCCGGCTGCGGAGACCAAGCACTCCAAGATCACGCGCACGAACGCTGTGGCCCGGGGTTGGCTGCCTCCTCTCGCGTGGGATGACGACCTGATCGACTTTCCCGATGCCGAGCTGGCCGCTGAGCTGTCCCGCCGCGCTGAGGCGATGGACTCCGCTGAGCTGGTGCGCTGCTACAAGGCCGCCGCGGAGGGGGACCGGTCGCCGCTGATCGTCGCCGGGGCTGCCCGCCATTTGGAGGTGCGCCGCGAGAAGCGCACCGCACGCACCGCCGCCTGACCCACAGTCTCCCGCCGTGTCTGTGACCGTCCCGGCCACGGCGGGTTCCACCCCAAGGAGAAGGTATGATCACTCCAGGAAATCGGGAAGCTACTTCAAGTAGCAACCCTGGGAAGGGCGACGTCTGGCGTCATGGGCCGGTCGCGATCACAGATCGCGAGACCACCATGCACACCACCGCCCCGCGCCGACCGAGCCAAGTGCCGGGCGCGACACCCACCCCGCCACCGCGCCGACTGTGTGGAGTACCGGGCGCAGGTCCCATCCGACCTGCCCAGGAAAGCCCCATGCAGCAGCTCACCATCGAGGACGCACTCGCTGAAGGCCGCCGGCGCGCCGAGCAGGGCATCGCCCGCGCCACCGAAGCATCCGCCCCGGACGCGGTCGCTGAAGTCGACCGGCTCATTGCTGCCCACGCAGCCACCGGGGAGCCGTTCTCCGCGAACACCATCCGCCCGAGCCTGCCCGAGGGCATCCGGCCCGCGGCGATCGGCGGCCGTTTCCGGTACGCCGCCTCCCGGGGCCTGATCCGCCCGGTCGGCTACGTCGCGTCCACGGACCCCGGCACGCACGGTCACCCGGTGCGGGTGTGGCAGGGGGTGGCGCGGTGACCCACGACTACGGCGCGGTGTTCCGCGCACCCGCCACCGCCGCACAGGACGACCCCGAAGCCGCACACGACCAGCAGGTCCGCGCCCGGTTCGCCCGCGAGCTCGCCGTCATGTTGGACGAGCACGGCCAGGACTACGCCGCGAACCTCGTCAGGGCGATGCCCACGGACGGGGAATGGCCGTGACGCACGCCGAAAAGCCCGCACAAGGGCGGGCTGGGGGCGGGTCTGGTCAGGCGCCTTGCGGCTCCGCCAGGACGATTCGCCGGATCTGCTGCCGCGTGTACCCAGTGACCTCGGCGATGTCCTTCTGTGGCACCCCGTCGGCGTTCGCGGCCCGGATGGCCGCAGCGACCTCTTCACGAAGGACTTCGGTGCGCTTCTCCGAGTCTCGGAACCGGCCGGCGATGTGGGCGAGTGACTGCTTGTCCATGACAACTAGTGTTCCATCGATTCTCATGGAACTAAGTGTTACATCACCTCGGGCCAAAGTCCATGTTGAGAACCACTTGACGATGGAACATCATGTTCCATATAGTCGAGTCATCAGCACGACGCACCAAGGAGACGAGATGACGATGACCGCCGACAAGCCCCGCATTCATCCCGAGCCCGTCGACTTCAACGACGTCAACATCGGCGACGAACTGGAGTTCTCCAACCGCGACAACGGGTTCGGCGGCACCGGGGGTCGCATCGACCGCACCGGGATCGTCACCGCCAAGACCGCGAAGACCGTCACCGTGGAGACCACCGGCAACAACCCGCTTGCCGTGCCGACCTTCACGCTCAACAGCCGGGGGCGCGGCAAGGAAGTCACCTACGGACGCACCGCTCGCCTGCGCGCCGCCGACTGGTACGACCGCAGCGTCCGCCGGGTCGAGAAGGCCGCCCGCACCCCCTACGACGCCGACCACGTCCACATCATCGACGACGGCAACACCCTCACCGCGATCTGGATCGCCGACCCCGAGAAGGCCAAGAACCCCCGCGCGACCTACAACGCCCCGCTCACCTACGAGTCCCAGGACGACTACGAGACCGTCGCCGAAGCCACCCGCTACTACAAGACGCGCGGCGCCACCTTCTCCGGATGGATCGTCCGCGACGCCACCGGCAACCACAGCACCGTGCCGATCCCCACCAAGGCCAAGGCGATGCAGGCCCTCAAGCAGGTCGTCGCCGAGTACTTCAACCGGGGGCGCTGACCGTGGCCCCGTACCGGATGGAGAAGTCCGGGCCCGGCGACTACTTCGTGGCCGACCGGGCCACCGGACGCCTCCTCGGCCGGGTCTGCCAGTGGGCCAGCGGCCGATGGGAAGCCCGCGTCAAGACCGAAGGCCGTTTGAACCTCGTCCGCCACAGCATGTGGGACACCCGCCGCGAAGCCACAGAAGCGATCTGGCAACACCACAAGACCACCGCCTGACCACCCCGCCGCCAAGGCCACCCGGAAGGAGCCCACATGACCCCCGCCCAGCACGCCGCCCTCAACACCGCCCGACGCATCCTCGCCGCCGCCGGACTCGGCGACTACACCATCACCCCGCCCCCCACCCGCGGACGGTGGACCAGCCCCGACGGCACCTGGACCGCCGAGGAGACCCCCGACCGGCCCGGATGGGCCCGCTACACCCGCGAGTCCGGACACGCCGTCGACCCCGACGACGAGCCCATCTACGAGACCACCGCCGCCCTCGCCGACCTCGGCTACACCCGTCAGACCCTGTAGGAGCCCGAATGGCCCGCACCGAGGCCCGCCGCCTCCGCCCCGGCGACCAGATCACCGTCCACGGCCGCACCCTCACCATCCGCGCCATCGACCGCCAGTGGCCCTGGTCCCGAGACATCACCCTGCGCGGCCGTCTCGACACCGGCAGCCACACCCTCTACCGCGTCAACGCCAGGAAGGAGCTCGAAGCCCGATGACGTTCACCCCGCCCGCCGGCCTCACCCGCCTCATCGACACCGCCCTCACCCACGGACGGTCCTTCGTCGTCCAGCACCAGACCGACACCGACGACAACCCCTACGTCACCATCACCATCCGCTGGGACGGCCTCCCCGACTACCAGCCCAACCAGGTCGTCGCGACCTGGCACACCCGCACCACCGGGACGTACCGGCTCATGCACGTCACCGGCACCTGGGCGACCCGCGACCACGCACCCCTCACCCTCACCAAGGCGCTCCAGTTCGCGGCCGGGGCGTGGACCCCGCTGGAGGTCGCGGACATCCTCGCCGACCACCAGCCCAAGCGCGCCCACCACCCGCAGCTCACCTGAGGAGCCCCGATGATCCGCCACCACGACTGCTACGAGGTCGCCTGCGACACCCCCGACTGCGACATGTGGGCGACCTCCGAACACGAAACCCCGCTGTTCGACAGCCCCGAGGAGGCCATCGGCTACGTCGTCGCCGCGGGCGGCTCCCACATCGACGGGTTCCTGCGCTGCCACCAGTGCGCCGCAGCCCACCAGTGCGAGCAGGACGGACACGAGTGGGGGGCGGGCGAGCTACTGCCGGGGGTGTCCACGATCCGGCAGCGCTGCGAGCGCTGCCTCGAGGACCGGCTGCTCGCCATGGCGTAAGGCGGGCCCCGGAAGCGCCTATCTCCCGGAGCCCACATCGACCGTACAGGAGGCCCGATGGGCGACCCCACGAACCCCTACGACCCGGACCACTGGGTCGACCACGAAGACGCCTAGGAGGCGCAATGAGCACCACGACCACCCGCTGCTGGGCCTTCACCCACGCCGAAGGACCCACCAAGGGCGACCCCTACGAGTACGGCGAGGGGGCACCGCACTTCCCCACCCGTGAGGCCGCCCTCGAATGGCTCGGCAGCCTGAACGACCACCCCAACCTGAACCTCGCCGAGCTCACTCACGAGTGCCACACCGTCACCTGCGCCACGTGCGGCGGCTCCGACGACGAGTTCCACTACACCACCCAGGAGGCCGAGGCCGCCGCCCGCGACTGGGACTGCCCGACCTGTGCCTGACACGTCGGGACCGGGGCGCCCAATTCGCCCCGGTCCCACCCCAGCAAACCACAAGCGCCCCTGACCGCCGACAACACCAAGGAGACACCGTGAGCACCGACAACCGCCCCCACCAGATCGACCTCATCGACTGGGACGGCGACTGCGAAAACGACGGTCACGTCTACGACGGCGACGGCATCTGCGTCCGCTGCGACCGCGAGAAGTAGCACCCCAGCCCGACCGGGCCCTTTGGGCAGCCGGACACCGCGTGCAAAACGCGGACGGGCGCCAGAACAGACCAGACCGAACAGGAAGGAGAGGCCATGAGGACCACAGCCTGCGCCGCCCTCGGAGCCACCACCGTGCTCCTAATAGCCGCAGCCGCCGGCACACCCGACACCACCGCCGCCGCCCTGCTCGCCCTCGCCGCCATCGGGTGCGTGGCCTCCATCGCCTTCATCGCCACGAGAAGGAAGGCGCCATGACCGCCCTCCCGCCCGAGATCGCCGCGTGGCTCGCCGACGCCATGCCCGACGGCACCGACCAGCCCTGCACCCACTACGACGCCGCACACGGCCGCACCTGCGGGGCCACACCCACACGCCAGTACATCCCCGGGCGGCGGTGCTGGCACCACGCACCCGACCGGAAGAAGGACACCCAGTGACCTACGAAGACAACGTCAACGACCACATGGACCGCCTCACCGTCGCAGCCGAAGCCCTCATCACCCACTGGTCCGACATCCAGGTCCGCGGCCACCTCAAGGAGCACCCCGACCTCGTGCTGCACGACCTGGACCTGATCGCCGCCATGGTCCGCAAGGTCCGCGCCAAGGCCAAGAAGGAGAAGGCCGACTGGGGCGAACTCCAGGCGGACCCGCACGAGGACTTCGAGGACCGGCTCGCGTACTACCAGGCCCACACCTGCGACTGCGACCACTGCTACAAGGCCGTCCGATGAGCCGCCTCGGTGACGCCATCCGCGCCCACGACCGCACCCTCGCGCACCTCGCCGCCGTGTACGCCGACGAGATCACCCGCGGCGGAGGCGAAGACCGGCAGGTCATCGAAGCCCTGGAGCTGCTGCGCCACCAGGCCCACCACTGGGTCGACGAAGCCATCGACACCGAGGAACTCCGCCGGCCGCCCGGAGGCAACGCCTGGAGGGCCCGCAGGTACCGCGAACTCGAAGTCCCGACCGCCTGACCAACCGACCGACCACAACCCACGGGGGCCACATGGGATACGAGCTGTACCGGCACATACTCAACCACGCACCCGGCGACCTCGACGCCGCCGCGCGCCTGGTCCTCGCCGTCATCGCCGACGACGCCAACGAGCACACCCGGCGCAGCTACCTCGGCATGGACCTGCTGTCCCACCGGACCGGGCTGATGCCCGACGCCGTCGGCAAGGCCCTGCGCCGTCTCGCCAAGGCCGACATCGAGATCCGCGTCCCCCTCGGAACCGACAAGAACGGGAAGCCCGTGTTCGCACTCAAGGGCCACCGCACCGTGTACCTGATCCCGGTGTTCCCGGAGCGGGAGTTCATACCCCCAAAGGTCGGCCTACAGGCAGACCTTTGTGACCAAAGCCCGGCCCACAGGCAGACCAAAGACGACGCAAAGGTCTGCCTACAGGCCGCAAAGGTCGGCCTACAGGCAGACCCTCCTCCTCAGTCTCCTCATACTTCTTCTTCTGCCGAAGAAGACGAGGGCGACGACAGCGGCATGCTCCCCGGGTTCGGCGACAAGGCGCCCGCCAAGAAGACCAAGGAGAAGAAGGAGCCCTCCTGGGAGCTCATCGAAGCCCGCAAGATGGCTGACGGGTTCTTCGACAAATACGGCAAGTTCTACACCCAGTCGAAGGTGTCCGTCCGCAAGGTCATCGAGACCGCACTGCGCAACGGCGTCGACCGCAACATGCTCGCGTTCGCCCTCGACGCCGTAGGGAAGCAGCGCAAGAACGTCACCGGAGGCACTCTCCAATACGCCCTCCAGAGGCTCCACGAGACTCGCGGCCACGCCGGAACGGACCCCATGGCCTCCCGCCGCACCGCCACCGAGTGCTCCGAGCACCACATGCCGCTCCCGTGCGCCGGGTGCCTCGCCGACCTCCGCGCCGGAGACGACGAGGTGCCCCGCCGCCTCCTCGCCGAGCACGGACCTCAGGCCCGCCCGGACCTCGCCGAACGACTCAACCAAGGAGAAGCCGCCTGATGACGGTTCACGACATCACCCCGCGCATCCCCCACGACCCCGACACCCCACCGCACGACATCGGCGCCGAACAGATCATGCTCGGAGCCGCCATGCTCGACTCCCGCGCACTACGGGACCTCACCGATATCGCCGGACCCATGGACCTGTACCGGCCCGCCCACCAGATCATCCTGGAGACGATCATGGGCATGGCCGACCTGGGCCTGCCGGTCGAACCCGTGGCGGTCCACCGGGAGCTCGCCAAACGCAAGAAGGACGCCGTCACCGGCGGCGCCCTGTACCTGACCGAGCTCACCGGGAAGGTGCCCACGGTCGCCTCCGCCACCCACTACGCGAAGATCGTCGCCGACCTCGCGTTCCAGCGGCGCCTCATCGCCGCGGGGGAGCGCATCGCCCAGATCGGGTGGCAGGGCGAAGGCGACCCCATCGAGCTCGGCGAGGTCGCCTCCGAGGCCCTGCGCGGCGCCCTGTCGGCCGGCGTCACCGGGGAGCCCGACACCGAACTCCTCGGCGATGACGCCGCGTACATGGACGCCCTGGAGAAGCCGCTCTCCACGGAGAACATGGTGCCCGCCCCCTATGCGGACCTCGCCGAGAAGATTGGCGGGGGGTTCCTGCCCGGCCAGCTCATCTGTGTGGCCGGCCGGACCGGCGGCGGCAAGTCGACGATGGGCATCGACATCGGCCGCGTCGCGGCGATCCGCCACAAGATGCCGACCCTGTACATCACGCTGGAGATGCCCGCCGACCAGGTCCGCAACCGCATCTACTCGGCGGAGGCCAAGGTGGCGTCGTCCCGCTTCACCGAGCACTCCCTCACCGAGGGCGACTGGGAGCGGGTCGCGAAGGTCCGCCCGGCGGTGAACGCGGCTCCGATGTGGATCGCCAAACCCGCCAAGTGCACGCTGACGATGATCCGCCAGCGCCTCCAGGCGATGGGCCGCCGCGGCTACCCGCCCCGCCTCCTGGTGGTTGACCATGTCGGCCTGATGTCGTCCACCGGCAAGACCGAGTCGCGGTACACGGAGGTGTCGGACTACGCGCGGGGCCTGAAGCTGATCGCCCTGGAATTCGACATCGTCGTGGTGATGCTCTGCCAGGTGAACCGTGCGGTCGGCGGTCGGGCGGATGCCATCCCGCGGGTGTCGGACCTGCGCGACTCCGGGGAGTTGGAGCAGTCCTCGGACATGGTCGTGATGGTGCACCGCCCCGACTACGAGCTGTCGGACAAGATCGACGGCCACGAGCGGGCGGGCGAGGTGGATCTGTACATCGTGAAGCACCGCAACGGCCCCACGGCGGTCGTGACCGTCGCCTCCCAGTTGCACTACTCGCGCTTCGCCGACTTGGCGCAGGCATGAGCACACCCCCCGTTGATTCGAGAAGGAAGCCCTGGATGACCCCCGACGAAAAGACCAGCCTCTACCGCTTCTACAACAGCCGCCACCAACTGATGTACATCGGCATCACCAACAACATCACCCGGCGCCTCACCCAGCACGACGCCGACAAGCCCTGGTTCCACCAGGCCGCCACGATCAAAGTCGAGCACTACCCCACCCGCAAGGAAGCTCTCGCCCACGAGGCCGCCGCCATCGTCGCGGAAAAGCCCCTCTACAACATCCACCACAACCAGGGGCGGACCGCCCAAGCTCCCGCGGGCCGCTGGGAGTTCCAGAACCTCAGGTCGGGGTTCAGCCGACAGGTCGACCTGTGGCTGTACCCGGAGCTGGAATGCTCAGCCATCCTCGGCGAGTACATCGAACTCACCCCGCAGCAGCAGTTCGACACCTACGTCGACTTCCTGCGCCGCAAGTACCCGAAGTGGATCGATAGCGACGCGGTCCCCATCACCTGGTTCGTGGCCGGCCCCGGAGTCATGGAAGCGGCTCCCCTCCAGGGCGGGAGCAACGCCCTCGGGGAGGACTTCCTGTCGCACTTCACTTGGCCCTATGAGGTTGGCACGGGCGAGTCGCTGGACTGGTTCTCGCTGCCCGTGGTCAACGACCGGTTCCCCGGGTTCGCGGAGGGCCTCAACTGGACACCGTCTCCGTTGCAGCCGTTCTGTCCGATCGCGAGCCTGATCGGCAGCCGCAACCGGTCGTTCGATCAGCACAGTGTGCGTCGTCGGCTGGAGAGCAAGCGCCGATGGTCCCGCAGCGGAGAGCCCGGGTTCATGGACGCTCCGGAGAACTTGGTCGGCGACTCCTTGGACGAGCACACCTTCGAGGACGAGGGGGACGTGCCGTGGTGACCGCGGTGGCCCACTACAGCCGGATCGTCGACATGGCCGGCACGGGCTGGGCGGGGGGTGCCCGGTGAGGCTTCTGGATGTGTTCTGCTGCCAGGGCGGCGCGTCGGCCGGCTACGAGGCCGCGGGGTTCGAGGTGACCGGTGTGGACCTGGCCCCGCAGCCCCGCTACGCCAAGCGGTTTCCGGGCCGGTTCGTCCAAGCGGACGCGATCGAGTTCATCCGGGCGCACGGCCACGAGTTCGACGCGATCCACGCGTCCCCGCCGCGCCAGGCGTACTCCCTGACCCAGCGCATCCGCGGACGCGAGCACCCGGACCTGATCGGACCCACCCGGCAGGCGTTGGAGGCGACAGGGCGGCCGTGGGTGATCGAGAACGTCCCCGACGCCGCCGACGAGCTCCGTAGCCCGGTGGTGCTGTGCGGGGCGGCGTTCGGGCTCAGGACGTACCGGCACCGCCTGTTCGAGGCCGGCGGCGGACTGACGCTGGAGCAGCCCGGCCACGCCCCTCACACGGAGCCGACGGTGAAGATGGGCCGCCCGCTCAAGCCCGGCGACTGGTACCACGCGGTCGGCAACTTCTCCAACGTGCCCTACGTGCGCCGCGACATGGGGGTGGGGTGGATGGCCCGCGACGGCATCCGCGAGTGCATCCCGCCGGCTTACGCCCGCTGGGTGGGGGAGCGGTTGATGGCTGCGGCTTCGGCCCCGGTGCAGTTGACGCTTCCGGCCGCATGACGACGCCCCGCCAGCTCGAACCTGGCGGGGCGCGTCCCCAGCATCGCACAGGCGCCTCTGTGGCGCACGCTGACGACCGAACAGGGTTTGTCGGCAGTCCGTATAAGACTCAAGAATGCTGAGCGCTCAGCGCTCATCTCAGCCCCAGGAGGGGACATGGCCGAAACCGACCCCCGATACCCCGACGCTGACCGCGGCTTCGAGATCCGCGTGTCCCCCGACGAACGCAACGTCGCGATCTACGACCCCGGCAACGCCCCCTGGTTCATCCCGATCGACCGCGGCCGGTTCGTGCGCACTGCCGACCTCGACAAGGCCGGATGGAAGCAGTACGTGCCCGCCACCGACCGCGACACGATCCTCGCCCTGGTCGCCGACTGGGCACACCGGTCCGCTGAGTACGGCGGCCTCGGCCCAGGTGACCTCGTGTGGGCGTTGGAGCAGGCCGGGTACACGCTGCCCAGCCCGAAAGAAGCCCGCGCAGTGGTGGGGGAGGCGTGATGACCGACCCGCCATGCGCCCCCAAGATCCGCTACCGCGACCGCATCGCCGCACTCATCGCGCTCGAATCCACCCGCCGACGCGAACACCGCCGCCCCAAGAACGAGGTTCGCGCGTACCGGTGCCGGCACTGCGCCGGATGGCACCTCACCTCGCAACCCAAACGCACCAAGGAGAACTGATGGCCACCGACGACCTACTCCGCCGCGCCGCCCGGCGCCTCCGTGAAACCTCGGGTGACGCCGACACGTGGACATGGCTCACCGCCACCGCGAAGGCCGTCACCGCGATCGCCGACCGGGCCCCCGGCGTCCACCAGTCCCACCACGGGCGGGCACCCGAGCTGGCTGTCAGCGACCACCTGACCGTGTTCAGTCCCCTCGTCGGCACGACCCTCGCGGACTGGCTGGAGCACCACGCCCTCCAGCACGACGCCTACGAGTGCGACGAGGACAACGAGACCAACACCTGCCCTGCGCTGGCTGTGGCTCGCGCGATCACCCTCGAAGACCTCAACGACGCACTCAGCAAGGAGCCCTGATGTCCCTGCCGACCATGTCCGTGACCGCCCGCATCGCCGCCGACGTGGAGATGCGACCGACCCAGTCCGGCACCCCCATGGCGAAGCTCCGCCTCGTCGCGAACAGCCGCCGCCTCAACAAGCAGACCGAGCAGTGGGAGGACGCCGACACGTGGTGGGGGACCGCCACCGCGTTCGGCCGCACCGCCGAAGCCATCGCCGACGCAGGGCTCGCCAAGGGCGACCTCGTGACCGTCACCGGCCGGATCAAGACCCGCGACTGGGAGGACAAGACCACGGGGGCGAAGCGCAGCGCGGACGAGGTGACGATCGACACGATCGGGCGGGCGCTCACCCCGCAGCGCCAGCAGCAGTCCGGCTACGCGGCGAACGGCAGCTTCGGGCAGCCCCGGCAGGCCCCCGCTGACGACCCGTGGGGGCAGCGGCGCACCGACGACGCCCCGCCGTTCTGACAGCCCCGGGGCGGGTTTCGGCCCGCCCCACCACACAGGAGGACCAGTGAGCCCCACCCACGAAACACCCCCGGTCCACTTCGGAGAACCCCGACAGACGTGGTGCCCCACCTGCAAGGTGAACTCCGTCGCGAACACCCCCATCTACGCGCTCGCATCAACCGGCCCCTACTGCATCGGAGAGTGGTCTCTGTGCGACAGGTGCGGATTCAGCCCTTACAGCGAGCCCCACACCCAGGAGGACCAGTGACCCAGCGCCCCGGCTACACCGCCACCTACGACGTCATCGACAAGCTCGACGACTACCTGCCGCCCGACCCCGCGCACCGCAACGCCATCATCTGGCGGGCCGTGCAAGCCGCATTGGATGCCGAAGACGCCGCCGGAACCGAAGCCGTCGCCGAACTCGCGACCGAACTCGCGGAAGAGCGCACACTCGTCAACCAGCTCCGCGCCGACCTGGACCACGCCGAACGCGACAACCGGCGGCTCACAGCAGTCATCAAGCGCATCCGGGAGCTGCACCGCCCCGAGTCCGACCAGTACCACGGCAAATGCGTCGAGTGCGCGGAATGGTGGCCGTGCCCGACCATCCGAGACCTGGAGCAGTGACCGTGGGGCGGCCCGCTCCCGCCCCGGAACGCACCCCACCCCACCAACGTCCAACCCGGCGTGGACGAACTCCTTGCCCAACTCACCCCCGTCATCGTGCAGCTCATCCCGGTCATCATCGGTGCGCTCATCGGATGGGGAGCCACCACCTACCAGGCCAACCGAACCCACAAACTCCAGACCGACCGGGACCGACAGGTCCACTACGAAAAGCTCCTCCGCCACCTTCACGCCGAACGCGCCAAAGGCTTCATCGAAGACGACTTTGACCGCTTCGAGAATGCCCGACTCATGCTTGGCCTCATCCCCCCGGGCCACGGCCGAAGGCAGAAGCGGCGAATCAGCCAGATCGAGGCCGCCTGCGTCGGCGCCATTGAATGGATGGAACACCTCCAGTACCTGGAGTTCCGTGCGTACTCCGGGGTTCGCGGAAACGCTTCGGGTATGTACCTCCAGCTCGCGGACCATGCCGTACAGGTCATCAGCGCCGCCTACCACGGAAACCCCATCCCGGGGCGCCCCGACTACTACGACAAACTTGAGGCTGGCAGTAAAGCGGTTGATGAGCACTACGAGATGATCAACGCCGAACGAGAGGCGGACGAGCTGGAACGCCTCGAAGAGGAGAAACGTCGTCGTGCGGTCGAAAAGCCCGTACCATCACCCGAGGAGGGGGAGGCGAAGTGACTCTTGTGGAATTCCTCAACGCGAGGCTCGACGAAGACGAGAAGGCAGCGAAGGCAGCGACCCCCGGCAAGTGGGGCGCGCAACCCGGCCCCACGCCCTACGTCCTCAACGACGAATGGGAAGTCGTCACCGACGCCTACAAGCCCTCCGAGCCTGGCCACCACGTCGTGTACACCGGCTACGAGGGCGGCGGTGTGACCAGTGAGCAGAACGCCGTCCACATCGCCCGCAACAGCCCCACGCGGACACTGCGGGAGGTCGCCGCCAAACGGCAGGCCATCGTGGAAGCCCAGGAAGCCAACGAGCTCGTCAGTGAACGCTTCCGGCTGCCCATCGACCAGGGCGTGAGCGGGTACATGCTGCGACTCATAGCGGTGTCCTACGCCGACCACCCCGACTACCAGGAGGCGTGGAAGCCGTGACCGCGGATCTTCCGATGGCACCCCGGACATGAGTGTGGGGCCGAGTCCCCCGACCACGGCCCCACACAACCCCCGTAGAAGACCAAGAAGCGGATCCCTACAGGTCACAGTCTAGACCGACCACGGGGGACCCGATGACGAACACCTGCGCCTGCGGACGCCCACTCCACGACGCCCACCTCTGCACCGGGTGCATCAACCAAGCCACCGACGCCCTCCGACGCGTCCTCGACGGCCTCGACGCCGACCTCACCACCACCATGGCCAAACAAGGCACCCGCCCCACCTCACACAGCGGCGGCCACGGCAAAGCCAGCGAAGCACCCATGCCACTGCTCTGGCACGCCAGCGAAGCACGCACCGACATCACCACCGCCCTTCGCGAATGGGTCACCGACGCCCGCACCAGCGCATCCCCCATCCACAGCCCCACCTGCAAAACCTGCACCCACCGCCGCTGCCAGGACATCCACCGCCAAACCCGCCCCCTCGAAACCATGGGCGCCATGGCGCACTGGCTCCTCCCCCTCGTCGGATGGTCCGCGCGCCGCCCGTGGGGACCCGAACGGGCGTACACCCTCATCGCAGCCGTCCAGAAGGCAGTGAAGGCGGTCGACACCCCGGAGGAGCGGATCGGTGTCGGACGCTGCCCTCGCTGCGACCACCCCGTGTACGCGCCCGCGTCCCGCATCATCGCGTACTGCAAAACGGAGGACTGCGGCGGCATCGTCGATGTCCAGCAGTGGCAGCAGTCGTTGCAGCAGCTCGCGTGGGACCACCAGGCCGGCGCTACCGAGTTGGCGTCGTTCGCGACCAAGCACCTGGGGATGTCGTTGAAGGCGTCAACGATCAGGTCGTGGGCGCATCGGGGCAAGCTCTCCCCTGCGAACCCGGGCGAGGCGACGCCCCGGTACCGGTTCGCGGATGTTGCGGCTCTCGCGGGTGCTGCGTGAACCCCCGCAGGGTATTGACCCGACCGTGATCCTGCGGTAGTTGCGCGCGAGGCTCTGCAACGCTAGAGTTCTTCAAGGTGGACGAAATGTCCCCAGACTTCAGGCCCGGTGAGCCCCGCTCCCGGGCCTTTGTCGTGCCCGGCGCACCGTCCCCGCGCCGGGCGCACTACGTCCCGGCGCTCCGCATCGGGGGGTTGCGTCGAGCGCCGGGACCACCCCCAAAAAGGAGGCGGCCATGACCTCCGAACCCATCCCCTACAGACCCGAGTCGGACTTCACCCCACCCCGCGACGACTGCCCGCACCCCCACCACTGGCACGCCGACACCGCCGGAGCCACCGAAACCGAAGTCGTCGAACTCATCGGCTCGCTCGTCCGCGCACTCCAACCCGACCTCGTCATAGAGACCGGGGTGCTGCATGGCACCACCACCCGCGCCATCGGCGAAGCGCTCGCACGCAACGGTCACGGCAGGTTGCACGCCCTGGAGATCGACGAACGGTACGCGCAGGAAGCCGCCCGCGCGGTCGCGCACCTGCCCGTCACCGTCCACCAGCGGCCGTCCACCACGTTCGTGCCCCCGGCGCCCATCGACCTCGCGTTCCTCGACTCCAGCCTTGAGGCCCGCCCGCAAGAGCTCATCGACTTCGCCCCGTACATGCACGACCGCACCATCATCGTCGTCCACGACACCGGACCCCAGCACCCCGTGCGCGCGTCCATCGCACCCGTGGCGGACAAGCTCGGGTTCACCCTGTTGGACCTGCCGACCCCGCGCGGTCTCACGATCGGGCGAAGGCAGTGAGCGGGGGATGGGCGGGGTCGAACCGGTCCGAGCGCCTTCCCTCGAACTGGCGTAGCGAGATCCGCCCTGCGGTGTTCGCGACCTACGGGACCGTGTGCCACGTGTGCGGCAAGGACGGGGCGAACGAAGCCGACCACGTTATCCCGGGCGATGACCACTCGCTGGAGAACCTGCGGCCCATCCACAAGTGGCCGTGCCACGCACGCAAGTCCGCACGCGAAGGCGGACAAGCACACGCCGCAAGGCAACGACTCAGGTACAGGCCAACACCCAAGCACCCCGGACTGAGGTGACCCGCATGGCCCGTAGACCACGCACCCGAGGCAGCGCAGAGTCCCTACGCCGCTACTGGTCCACAGGAGAAGGCGGACGAACCAAGATCCGATGGGGCACCAGCGGCGACTACCGGCGCTGCGTCCGCCACCTCACCAAGTACATGGGGCCACGCGCGCGCGGATACTGCGCCAACCTCCACCGCAGAAACACAGGCATGTGGCCCGGCGACAGACGCAACCGGTGAATGACACCAAGACCAGGTAAAATGGGGGCAACAACCAAAGACTGAGCCCGGCGGGTGCGCTAACACCCCCGGGCGACGGCCGACCTGATGGAAGCAGGATCGACGTGAACAAGGCTACCCCAGCCTTCACCTGCCTTGCATGCGGTGAGACCTTCACCCGCAAGCCAGGAACCCGAGGCCCCGCCCCCAAGCACTGCTCCAAGGCGTGCAAGGCCGCCTCCCGTAAAGCACGCGAAGAAGCCAACGGCATCCGCGAACGCAACAAGGTCAAGCAGCAGGCACGAGCCCAAGCAGCAGCGAAACGGGCCACACCACGCGAGCAGCCGCAGAAGCCCTGCCCCTACTGCGGTGCCCTCATGGACAACCTCAGGCGCAAGCAGTGCGGCGCTGATGCATGCCAGAGGGCGCGAGCAGCAGAACGCATGCGGTCATGGCAGCAGCAGTACATGGCAGCAGCAGTACAAGGAACAACACGGCCACTGGCAGACGCGCCCATACGACAAGAGCGATAAGGCACGCAAGCAGGCCAGCGTTCGCCGTCACCGTAGACGAGCACTCGAAGCCCAAGCCTTCGTTGAGGACTTCACACCCGAGTCCATCTACGAGCGAGACTCCTGGACCTGTCATCTGTGCGGGCAGGGCATAGGCAAAACCACCAAGGCACCCGACCCAGGTGCTCCGAGCATCGACCACATCGTGCCCCTCTCGCGAGGCGGAAAGCACGAACGGTCGAACGTCGCCGCAGCGCACTTCGGATGCAACGCCCGCAAGGGCAATCGAACTGCGTCAGTGCAGGTCGTGGCAGCCAACTAGACCAGCAAGTCGGAGGGGGTGGGGGCTTTTCCCTCCCCCCACCTACTGCTGCCTCCGGAACGTATAGCGCCCCGGAATGTTCCCGATCTCTTGGCTCTTGAGATCTTTTCGTTACCCGACGGCGCCCTGGTGGCGCTTTGACCCTGGAGGTCGTGTCGCATGGGTACTGGTATCCGTGGTCGTGTCCCTAAGCGCCCTGAGCAGCGGATGGGGCACCGCACGAAGGCGGAGTTGGCGACGACGAAGGCCCCGGCGGCCGCGGTCGTTCAGGCTCCTGACCCTGACCCTGATTGGCATCCGATCGCCCGCATGTACTGGGATTCGTTTCACGAGTCCGGGCAGGTGCGGTTTTGGGAGCCGTCGGATTGGGTGGCGGCTTTCGACGCGATGGAGGAGATCACCCGGTACAAGGAGTCCGGCCGACGTAGCTCGCAGATGCGTGCGGCGATCGACAGCATCCTGGCCCGCCTCGCCGTCACGGACGGGGACCGGCGTCGGCTGCGCATTGAGCTGACTCGCGGCCTGGAGGAGGCGGAGGACGGCCCGGCTGAGGTGGCGGTGATGGATGACTACCGCGCCCTCTACGGATGAGCTAGGGCTTCCGCCCGGCTACTACCTGGACCCTGCTACGGGTGCGTGGCTGACGCTGCCATGGCCGGGCGACCACGCTCTGCCGTGGGGGCACCCGTCCCGCCTGGAGTTGCTGCCGCCGTCGTTGGGTCCGGCGATCATCCGGTGGGCGGAGTCCACGCTGGTGCATCCGCTGACCGGGGCTCCGTGGCGGTTCACGCCGGGCCAGAAGCGGTTCCTGCACCTGTGGTACGCGGTCGCTGAGGACGGCCGGTGGGTGTACCGGTCGGGGGTGAAGCGCGGCGCGAAGGGCGTCGGCAAGGACCCGCTCGCTGCGGCGATGGCCCTGGTCGAGTTCGTGGGGCCGGTCGAGTTCGTCGGGTTCGATGAGTCGGGGCGTCCGCTGTCGCGGATGCGGAAGATGTCGCTGGTGCAGATCGCGGCGAACTCGGAGTCGCAGGCGAAGGACGTCCTGCGGGTCCTGAACGCGATGATCTCGAAGAAGATGAGGCTGCGGTACGGGATCACCCCGGGCAAGCTCCAGACACAGACGCGTAGCGGCAGCATGATTGAGCTGCTGACGAACTCCGAGCGGTCCGCGGAGGGTGACCCGCCCACGGCGGTGTTCCTGAACGAGTCCCACCATATGACCGTGTCCAGCGGCGGCGAGGGCATTGCCGAAGTGGTGCGCCGCAACGTCGGCAAGAGCCCCGATTACATCGGTGCGCGGGTGCTGGAGCTGACGAACGCTCACCAGCAGGGCATGGACTCGATCGCGGAGCGCTCCTACGAGGCGTGGCAGGCCCAGGCGGCCGGCAAGACGCACCACCGGGACATCCTGTACGACTCCATCGAAGCGGACCCGTCGACGGACCTACTGGACGTGGAGTCGCTGGAGCGCGGGTTGCGGCAGGCGTACATGGACGCCCCGTGGATCGACATCCCGCGTGTGATCGCTGAGGTCCAAGACCTCCGAACCAGCGTCGCGGACAGCATCCGCTTCTACCTGAACGGGTTGGCAGCGGCTGAGGACGCGTGGGTGGACCCGCGCCGGTTCGATGCCTTGGCACGCCCCGACGTCGTCGTCGAGGACCGGGAGCGCATCACCCTGTTCCTGGACTGCTCCAAGAGCTCGGATGCCACGGGCCTTGTCGGGTGCCGTATCAGCGACGGCCACATCTTCACGCTGGGCATGTGGCAGCGCCCCCACGGGGAGCGCGGCAAGGGGTGGCTGGCGCCCCGCCATGAGGTAGAAGCGACCGCCCGCGCCGCCCTGGAGCGCTACAAGGTCATGTGGTTCGGCATCGACCCGTCGCCAGCCCGGGACGACGAGGACGAGTCGCTGTACTGGAAAGAGATGATCGACGGCCTGCACCGCGACTGGCACAAGCGCCTGTTCCTGTGGGCGACGCCGGGTTCCCAGCTCGGCCATTCGGTCATGTTCGACATGCGGATGTCGGCTCGTGGCGCTCGGGAGCGCAACCAGCGGTTCACCGAGGAGGCGATGGAGGTTGCTCGCCTTGTCGATGAGGAGGACGGGGTGCCGTTCACGTGGGATGGGCACGCGGGGTTGCGGATGCACGCCCACAACGCCAAGAGGCGCCCGAACCAGTTCGGTTTCACTCTCGGGAAGGTCACCCGGGACTCTTCGAAGCTCGTTGATCTCGCGGTGTGTGCTGTCGGCGCCCGACTGGGGCGGCGTCTGGTGATGAACCATCCGAAGTTCCGTAAGGGCGCGAAGACGCGCAAGGGAAGGGCGGTGGTGCTCCGATGACCTTGTCCATCCCTGAACTGCCGCTGATCACGCTGAACGACGACGAGCAGGCGACCTTCGAGGCGCTGCGCGGCGAACTCCAAGTGCACCGGTGGAAGCTCGACATCCTGGACGCCTACTACAACGGCGATCAGATCATCGAAGACCTGGGCATCTCGATTCCGCCGCAACTCCGTGGCCTGCACACCGTCATCGGGTGGCCTCAAACCGGTGTGGACGCCCTGGAGTCGCGGCTGGACATCGACCAGATCCGGTACGCGAACGGGTCCAACTCGGACGAGTTGACGGAGATCTGGGGTGCGAACCAGCTCTGGCACGAGTCGCAGCTCGCACACCTGGATGCGTTCGTGTTCGGGCGGGCCTACGCCGCTGTGGGAACGGGCGGGTGCGGCACCTCTGAGTGCCCGCCGCTGATCACCGTCGAGTCCCCTAGGGACATGACCGTCTTCTACGACGTGCGCGCCCGCGCGACCACGGCGGGTCTGCGCGAGTACGTGGAGGAGGGGGGCGTCCGGGCGGCGACCCTGTACCTGCCGGATTCGACGATCTCACTGATCGAGGCCGAGAACGGCTGGGAGATCGTGGACCGCGACGACCATGAGGTCGGAGTGGTGCCGATCGTCCGCTTCAGCAACAGGCAGCGCACCGCGGACCGGATGGGTCGCTCGGAGATCACGCCGGCGGTCATGTCGATCACGGACGCGGCGTGCCGGACCCTGCTGGGGATGGAGGTGTCGCGGGAGTTCTTCGCGGCGCCTCAGCGGTACATCCTCGGTGCGTCGGAGGGCGCGTTCGAGGACCAGGAGGGCCGCCCGGTCGGCGCCTGGGAGACCTACGTCGGCCGCGTGCTGGGGCTGGAGCGCGACGAGGACGGGCAGCTTCCCGAGGTCGGCCAGTTCGCTGCGGGCGACCCCAGCGCGTTCACGCGGGTGCTGGACCAGTACGCGCGCATCATGGCCACCCAGCTCAGCGTTCCGCCGCAGTTCTTGGGCTACACCACGGACAACCCCGCCAGCGCTGACGCGATCCGTAGCAGCGAATCCCAGCTGATCAAGAAGGCCGAACGCAAGCAGAGCCTCTTCAGTACCCCGTGGGCGGATGTGCTGCGGCTGGCGCTGATCTGGCGGCACGGAGACATGCCTGACGCCGCACGGAATATCGACATCGGCTGGGTCAACCCAGCGACGCCGACCGTGTCCGCGCAGACGGATGCCGCGGTCAAGCTCGTCCAGGCCGGCATCATCCCCGCCGACAGTGATGTGGCGCTGGAGATGGTGGGACTGCGCGAGGAACAGCGCGCCCGCGTGCGCGCGGACCGCCGCCGCTCTCAGGGCCGTCAGCTCCTCCAGGAGATAGGCGCCCGCGCGAACACTGAAGCCTCCGAGGAGGTGGCGGATGCCGTGGTCGGCGACGAGAGCGGTTGAGCACCAGGACGCACAGCGCGGGTTGATGGTCGCTCTGCTGCGTGACATCGCGGCGCTGTGGGGCATCATCACGCTCGGGGATTTCGGGCGGACGGTGCCTCAGTGGCAGGCTGCGGTGACGGTCACCGTGAACCGGTACGCCTTGGCAGCATCAACGCTCGCTGCGGACTACTACGAGTCGGAGCGCGAGCTCGCCGACGCCAGCGGGGTCTTCACCCCCGACCTTGTGGATGTCCCCGAGGAGAAGTCGGCGGCGTCGCTCCGGTGGGCAACCTCGGATCTGTGGATCCCGGAGCAGCGGGAGCCGCCTCCGATCGAGCAGCGCCTCGCCGCAGCAGAGACCAAAGCCGCTGGGGCCGCAGAGAAACTCGTCGCGGACGCAGCCCGAGAGACCATCGTCGAAGCCGTCCAGGCGGACCCTGAGGCCCGCGGATGGGTGCGTCAAGCCGCTCTCGGGGCCTGCTTCTTCTGCAAGCTCATGGCCATCCGAGGGCCCGTCTACAAGGACGCGGACTCGGCTGGCCGTGACGCGAACGCGCTCTTCGAAGGTGAGGGCGACTTCAAGTTCCACGATCACTGCCACTGCCACGCGGCTCCCGTGTTCCGGGGCCAGTCGTGGTCTCCGCGCCCTGAGGTGCGGGAGTGGAAGCGTATCTATGACGAGTCCACGAAGGACGTCACGGGCGGCAGCGCAGCAATGCGCAACGCCTTCCGGCGCGCGCTCGCCGACACCTAGACCTCTCCCGCCCGGCGCGGGAGCAACCCCATGAACCCCAGGAGGGTTTCTCAGCCATGCCCGAAGAGCCCACCGGCCAGGAGCCGACCGAGGTGACCGAAGAGCAGGAGCCGACCACGCAGGAGGAGCCCAAGGGCTCATCCGACCCGTGGGCGGACCCGGAGAAGGCCCGCAAGGAGATCGAGAAGCTCCGCAAGGAGGCCGCCTCGTACCGCACGAAGTACAAGGAGGCCGAGCCGCTCGCTCGCAAGGCCAAGGAGATGGAGGACGCGCAGAAGACCGCTGAGGAGCGGCTGACTGCGCAGCTCGCGGAGGAGCAGAAGCGCCGAAGCGCCCTCCTGGACCGTGCCGTGCGCGCGGAGGTGCGGGCGCTGGCCGCTGACGGGTTCGCGGACCCGGCCGATGCGGCTGCATTCCTCGACCTGGCCTCGTATGCGGGCGAGGACGGCGACGTCGACTCCGACCAGATCAAGGCCGACCTGGATGACCTGCTCAAGCGCAAGCCCCATCTCGCGAAGCAGAGCGAACCCCGCCGTCCGGCGCCGGACCGCTCCCAGGGCTCAAGTGGCAACACCCGATCCAAGTCCGACCCGGCGGCCGAGTTCGCCGGTTTTCTGGGTCAGCGGCTTCGCTGACCGCTAGGAGAAACCCACCATGGCCACTGAGCCGCTTCAGCTTTCTGATGTCAACGCCAACCTGCTGCCCCGCAATCTGACGGGGCCGATCTTCGAGCGCGCCAACGAGCTGTCCGCGGTCATGCGGCTGTCTCGCCGTGTGCCGCTGTCGATGGACGCCACCACCTCCATCCCCGTTCCCCTGGACGTGCCGACCGCTGACTGGGTGGACGAGGGCGCTCGCAAGCCCCTGTCGTCCGGCGGTGTCGGTGTGAAGACCATGACCGGCAAGAAGATCGCCGTCCTCATCCCCGTGTCCATGGAGGTCGCGCGCACCAACGCCGGCGGACTGTGGACTCAGCTCCAGTCGGACCTGCCGCTGGCGTTCGCGCGGGCCTTCGACTACGCCGCGATCCACGGCAAGTCCATGAAGGGCGCCACCGGACCCTTCCCCGGCTACCTCGCGCAGACCACCAACACCCAGACCCTGGGTACGTCCTCGCAGGCCACCGGCGGCATCTACGCCGACCTGGTCAAGGGCATGGAGCAGGTCGTCGATGCCGACTACGACTTCTCCGGGTTCGCCGCGGACTCCCGCCTCAAGCCCAAGCTGCTGCTGTCCACCGACACCACCGGCCGACCGATCTTCGTGGACACCACCACGCAGGGCACCGACGCCGGATCCGGGCAGGGCACCCTGATCGGTGAGCCGATCATGTACTCCCGTGGCGTGTCCGGGAAGTACCGCCGCCAGTCCACCCTGGCCGACACCGGTCTGCGGGCGATCGGCGGCGACTGGCAGCAGTGCGCCTACGGCGTCGGCATGGACATCAGCGTGAAGATCTCCCGGGAGGCGACCTACGTCGATGAGGACGGCGTCGTTCACAGCGCGTTCCAGGAGAACCTGGTGCTGCTGCTCGCGGAGGCGTACTACGGGTTCGTGGTCGGTGACGCGGACGCGTTCGTGAAGTACATCGTGGCGGGCGGTGGCTCGTGACCGAGCGGAAGCCCGCTCCGCGTAAGCCCCGGGCGCGTAAGACCGGGGCCTCCGCAGGGGCGAAGAAGGCGCGCTCTCTCGGGAAGGCCGACGACCCGTTCAAGGTGCTCGCCAGGGTGCACGCGTACCCGCCCACCCACAACGCCGGCGCGGAGTGGATGCTCCACAGTCTGCTTCGGGCACTGGTGGAGCGCGGCCATGAGGTGACGGTGTCGCTGTCCCGGTACACGGTGCAGCGTGAGCCGTACACCCTGGATGGTGTGCGGGTGGTGCCGCTGGCGGCGGACCTGGATCTGGCGGGGGAGGTGCGGCGCTCCCGGGTGGTGGTGTCGCACCTGGAGAACGTGCCCAGTGCGGGTGCGCTCGCGCGCGGGTTCGGCAGCAGGTTCGTGGTGATCGGCCACAACACCTTCGCCCGCAGCTTCCAGGACGCCGCGAACGCGGCCCTGGTGGTCTACAACTCGGACTGGATGATCGAGCAGGCTGACGCCTACTACGAATCCCACCAGCCCGCCCCGGGGCGGACCATCCGGGTGTCGCCGTCGGTTCTCGCGGACGACTACCGGACGACCCCGGGCGACGCGGTCACCCTGGTCAACCTCAACGAGGCCAAGGGCGGCCACCTGTTCTGGGAGCTCGCGAAGCGCATGCCGGACCACAAGTTCCTCGGGGTGCGCGGCGCCTACGGGGAGCAGGTCGTCCCGCAGCAGATCCCCGACAACGTCGAGATCATCGACCACGTCAGCGGCCACGAGATGCGGGATGCGGTGTACGCGCGCACGCGGGTTCTGCTGATGCCGTCGGCGTATGAGTCGTGGGGGCGTGTGGGGGCTGAGGCTCTGGCGTCCGGGATCCCGGTCATCACCCATCCCAACCCGGGGACGGTGGAGATGCTCGGGTCGGCGTCGATCCTCGCGGACCGCACGGACCCGGACGCGTGGGTGGCGACCCTGGAGCGCCTGGACGACACCAAGGAGTACCAGGCTGCGTCCAAGCGCGCCTCGGAGCGCTCCGCTGAGCTGGACCCGCACGACGATCTGGTCGCGTGGTGTGAGGCCATCGAGTCCCTGTAGGAGGTCCCGATGGAGGTCACCACTGAGGAGTTGCGCCTCTACCTGGGGCTGCCGGACATCGACGCGGACCGGGCGGCGCTGCTGCTGGAGCAGGCTGCGTCGCTGGCCCGGTCGATCGTGGATCCGCTACCCGATGGGGCGAAAGCGGTCATCTTGTCGATGGCGGGGCGGGCGTACTCGAATCCTCAGGGCATCTCGGGGGAGACGATCGGCCCTTATAGTGTGCAGCGCCCGCAGGCGGGCCTGTACATGACCCGGGATGAGCGCCGCACTTTGTCCCGCTTGGCGGGCAGGGGCGGGGCGTTCACAGTGGACCCGACCCCGGTTGACGCCGGGCCCGTCTACCCGCCCATCGTGGACCCGTGGGGGCCGTGGTGACCGGGGCGCCGTTCCCGCACGGCGAGACTGTGGTTTTCCTCCGGGAGACCCCGGGCGGCACCGACGACATGGGCCTGCCCACCCCGGGCACGGTCGTGGAAACCCCGGTAGAGGGGTGCGCGATCTGGCCCCGCACATCCTCCGAGCAGGACCAGGCCCGCTCCCAGGTCATCGTCGGTCTCACCGTGTTCATCCCGCCCGGGGTGGACGTGCCCGCAGCGGACCGCGCCCGGGTACGCGGCACCGTCTACGAGGTCGACGGCGAACCCGGGTTCTACCGGTCGCCGCTGACCGGGCACGCGTCCGGCACGGAGGTGGCCCTGAAGCGGGTCACTGGCTGAGCCTGGCGACCTGCGCGTCGTACTGCTCGCGGGTGAGCATCCCGCGCTGGTGCATATCCCAGAGCTGCTGGATCTGCTGCGGAATGGACGCTCCAGCGGACTGCTGGGGTGCCTGCGGCTGGGGCATGTGCATGCGGGAGATGGCGTCCTCGATGGCCTGCCGGAGCTGCGTGAACTGGGCAGCCGTTTTGCTGGTGAAGATCACCGAGTTCTCGTCCTGGGCGGCCTGCATGGTGCGGGCGCCCTTCTGGGCCTGACGCTCCATGCCGCCGTTGATCGTGAACTGGATGAACCCGTTGCTGAGCACACCCGGCGGCTTCAGCTGGACCGCGCTGATCTGGCCGATGTGCAGCCGCTTCTCACCGCGGCCGTGCGTGAGCCTCTGCGCACCGTGGCGGGTGATGGTCACCCACTGCCCGTCGAACGTGATCGTGGCGCCCATGTGGCCGTGAGCGGTGAGCATGACGGTGTCCTCCCGGAGGGTGGGGGCGCGAGCGGGAACGCCAAGGGGGCTTCCCAGAATGCCAGGGAGGAGGCCCGGTGGCGACCAAGAAGCCGAAGTTCAACCCGGACATCGACGGCATCGGACGGATCCTCGCGAGCCCGCAGATGCAGGCCGCGATGGCCGAACGCGCCCGTGCCCTCCAGGCACGAGCCGAGGCGCTGGCGGCAGAGCACCGCAGGTCCGGCCAGTACATGAACGCGTTCTCCATCTCCTCCACCGCAAGGGGCGGTGTGAAGCACGACCGTGCGGAGGCGACCCTGCGCAACAACGCGCCGCACGCCACGCTCGTGGAGTGGGGCGGGGAGCACATGGACGCCCAGCGGATCATGGGCCGCGCCGCCGGCGAAGTGTCCGCGAAGAAGACCAAGCGGAAGAAGGCGCCGTGAGTGTGCTCGTGGAGCCGCTGCTCATCGCGTGGCTCACCCAGGACATCCCCGGACTCGCGGGGGTTGCTCCGGAGACTCCGCCGAGCCTGGAGACGAAACTGCCGTTCGTGCAGGTCGCCCGCCTTTCCGGGCCCGATGACGGGTTCCGACTCGACTACCCCAGCGTGGACGTCACCGCGTGGGCTCCGACCCGTCTCGCGGCCGCGCAACTCGCCGAGCAGGTACGGGAGTCGATCCTGCGGCTGTGGCGGCACGGCGTGTACCGGGGGGCGGTGGTCACCGATGTGGAGATCCGCCCCGGACCCCGGTGGCTGCCCTACGACAACACGGCGGTGCGCCGCTACCAAGCCACCTACCACCTGACAACCCACCCCGCCTGAACTGGCGAAACATCAACCCTCGGCCGCTCGGGTCGGGGGTTTTCTCATGGAGGAAACCATGGTGCAGATCGAGAGGTCCGCAGACCTCACTCTGGTCGGCGCGAACGGCGGCGGGTGGGTTGCCCCCCGGCGGACCGCCCAGCCCGCCGAGCTCGAAGAGGCCCCCACGGGGCTGTGGAAGCCGCTCGGCGCGGTCAACGGCGACGGCCTCAACCAGTCGTTCGAGGAGGACCAGGAGTCCTTCATTCCCTGGGGCCTGACCACCCCGTTCCGCAAGGTCACCACCAGCTCGGAGCGGTCCTTCTCCGCAACCCTGTGGGAGACCATGCGGCCCGCCGTGCTCTCCCTGATGTACAAGAAGACCATCGAGGAGATGACCCCCGACGAGGTCACCGGCAAGCTCCAGTTCGCCGAGTCCGGGACCGGTCAGCCCGACCCGCGCGCGTTCATCTGGGACGTCTACGACGGCCCGGCCATCCACCGGTACTACATCCCGGAGGGCGAGGTCACCAACCGCGGCGACGTCGAGCACGCTACGACCGCGATGCGCGGCTACGAGCTGACGTTCTCCGCCTACCCCGACGAGGCCGGCAACACCATCTACCACTCCCTGTACGTGCCCGCGGCGATCGGAGGCTTCGACTCGTGACCGACACCATCCCCGAGGCCCTGGAGTCCCAGCAGGCCGAAGCCGAAGCCGAAGGCCAGGAGTACGTCCTCGTGGCCATGGGGGAGGACACCTACCGGGTGATCCCCCAGAAGCAGTGGCGCATCAGCTTCCTGCGGCACCTCAACGAGGGCGACTTCGAGGCGTGGGCGGAGTGCGTCATGCACCCCGAGGACGCCGAACGCTTCATCGAGAACGACCCCACCCTGGACGAGTTCAAGGACTTCTCCAAGGCCGCCGCCCGCGCTAGCGGTGATGGCCTGGGGAAATCCAGCGGACGGCGGCGCTCCTAGAGCGCTTCCCCGAGGAGATCGAACACGACCTCGCCCAGCGGGGCGTGGACGTCCTGGGCCTGTACCGCGGCGGACAGTCGTGGCGGCAGGTGCGCATCACCATCGAGCACCTGCCGCCCGAAACCGCCACCAAGACCGCGATGCGCCTCGCCGCTGAGGCCGAGGGGGTACAGCCCGACGAGGACGCCTCCCCGGCTGACGCCCCGCACTCCGCTCTGGAGATGTCCGTGATCGCGCTGCGTGATGACGTCCGCTACCTCACCTACGTGGTGCAGGCCTCCAACGGCGGCAAGGGCAAGCCGCCGGAGCCGCTGGAGCGGCCCGGGGTGCGCTCGAAGAAGAACCGCAGACTCAAGCCCGTCGAGGGCGCCATGGCCGAGCACCTTTTCCGGCGCATCAACGCCGCCTAGCACGCCCGGGAGGTGGTCCCGTGGCAGGCGAGTTCACCGCTGGCGACGTGATCGTGCCGGTCAGCCCCGACGCTCGCGGATTCATCCGTGAGCTGCGCCGCGAGATCATGCCCGGCGCCTACAAGGTCGGCGTGGACATCGGCCGCGGCATCTCCCGGGGTGTCAACGACGCCCTGCGAGGCGTCGACATCGAGGTCGGCGCTGACACCACCAAGGCCAAGCGCAGCCTGGACGAGGTGCAGCGCCAGGCCCGGTCGATGCGGGATGCCACGATCGCTGTGGACGCGGACACGGGCCGGGCCCAGGCCGGACTGGCAGCGGTGTCCGCGCAGGCGCGCGCGCTCGACGGCGACGACGTGAACATCCGCGTGGACGTCAGCACCCACCAGGCGACCGCTGGTCTGCTGGCCCTGTCGGTGGCCGCCGCGGGCGTGACGTCCATCCCGATCGGCGCGACCCTCGGCGCGGGGCTCATCTCGCTCCTGGGGCCCCTGTCGGCTGCGACCGCCGGTTTCGGCGCACTCGCCGCGGTCGCCATCCCGTCCATCGGGCGCATCGGCGAAGCCCTCAAGGCGCAGGAGGCCGCGGCCAAGGCTACGGCTCCGGCAACGGCCCAGGTGGGCCGCTCTGCCGCGCAGGCCGCCATCCAGCAGATGCAGCTCGCACAGGCCTCCCGCGCGGTCGGTCAGGCCCAGGAGCAGGCGGCGATCCAGCGTGCGGCGGCAGTGCTGCGAGTGCAGGACGCCGAACGGTCGCTGGCGGACGCCCAGCGCGACGCCAAGCAGGCCCAGGAGGAGCTGACCAAGGCCCGCGCTCAGGCGCGCCGCGAGCTCCAGTCGCTCCAGCTCCAGATCTCCGGAGCGCTGCTCGATGAGGAGCAGGCCGCCCTGTCGGTGACGCAGGCCCAGGAGCGGCTCGCGGACGCCCGACGCAACGCGGTCGACGGTATCGACGAGCACACCGGGGCGACCCTGTCCGCGACCGTGTCCGAGTCCGACCTGAAGGCCGCCGAGCTTGCGGTGAAGCAGGCCGAGCAGGCCCACAAGGAGCAAACGGCCCGCCGCAAGGAGCTCCAGCGGCAGGAGAAGCAGGCCGCGAAGAACGGCGTCGAGGGCGCCGATGTGGTCGTGCGGGCGCGGGAGCGTCTGACTCAGGCGACCCGCCGCGTGGAGGACCAGGAGCGGTCCCTGGCGCGCGCCCGCGCGGACGTCGCCAAGGCGGACCGTGACGGCGCTCGCGCAGTGGAGCAGGCGCGCCAGCAGCTCCGCATGATGCAGCTCCAGCAGGAGGCGTCGGCTGCTGCTGCGGGTACTGGCGCGGTGGCCATGGGCGCGTATGCCGACGCCATGGCGGACCTGTCGCCGGCGGCCCGCGACCTGATGGCGGACTGGGTCAGCCTGACGGACGCTTTCGACGAGTGGCAGCGGGCCCTGGAGCCCGTGGTCCTGCCGATCTTCGGCGGGATGCTGCGGATGGTCGAGTCCCGGCTGGATTCGCTGACTCCGATCGTGTACGGGGCATCGGCTGCTGTCGGCACCCTGCTGGGTGACATGCAGCGCGCCCTGTCGGGAGAGTGGTGGGGCGATTTCGGGGAGCGGTTCGCCGCCTCGGTGGGGCCGTCCACGCTGTCCCTAGGCCGGTCTCTGGGCAATGTGGGCACCGGGTTCGCGGGGATCGTGAACGCGTGGCTGCCGTATGCCCCCGAGTTCCTGGGCTATTTGGAGCGGATCACCGCGCAGTTCGCCGAGTGGGGCAAGGGCCTCGACGGCTCCGAGGGCCTCACCACCTTCATGGACTACATCCGTGAGACAGCCCCGATCGTGGAGACCTTCCTGGGTCGCCTGTGGGGTGCGGTCACCACCCTCACCTCAGGGCTGGCCCTGCTCGGCCCGCTCGCCCTGGGGGCGTTCGGTGGCCTGCTCTGGGTCATCCAGCAGCTCCCCCCGGAGGTTCTCGCCGGCCTGGCCGTGAGCATCGGCCTGGTCGCCGCGGGCGTCAAGGCGTGGCAGCTCGCCCAGCTCGCCCTGAATGCGGCGATGGCGGTCTCGCCGATCGGGTGGATCCTCATCGCGCTCGCCGCCCTCGTGGGCGTCGTGGTGTGGGCGTACAACACCTTCGATGAGTTCCGTGAGGTCGTCGATGGTGCTTTCGCGGGTATCAAGCAGTTCTTCCTCGACATGTGGAACGGCGGCTTGAAGCAGGGCTTCAACCAGATCGTCACGACCATCCGCGAGCAGATCATGCCTGCGGTGCTGGAAATGTGGAAGAACGTTTTCCAGCCCGCATTCAAGGCGATCGGCGCGATCGTCTCCTGGGTTTTCCTGAAAGTCCTGGTACCGGCTTTTCAGCTGTACGTGGCCTATGTCGCCAACGTGGTCGTCCCGATCGCCCTGTGGCTGTGGAGGAACATCCTCGTCCCCGTTTTCCAGGGGATCGCGGCCGTGGTGACCTGGGCGTGGAGCAAGGTCATCAAGCCCGTTGTGGCGGCGCTGGTCTGGCACTTCCAGAACGTCATCGCGCCGACCGCCCTGTGGCTGTGGCAGAGGGTGCTTCAGCCCGCGTGGAAGGGGATCAGCCTCGCGGTCAAGATCGCGTGGGGGATCATCAAGATCATCTTCGCGGCGATCAAGTTCGTCATCCAGAAAACCCTGGGGCCGATCTTCCTGTGGCTGTGGAACAAGATCATCAAGCCCGCCTGGGTCGGCATTAAAACGTCGATCCAGGTGGTGTGGGCGTATCTGCGCGACAAGGTGTTCTCACCGATGCGGTCCGGCACGGGCAGGCTCGGCGAGGCGTTCCAGACGGCGAAGAAGGTCATCGCGAAGGCCTGGGAGGACATCAAGAAGGCCGCCCGCGCCCCGGTGCGGTTCCTCGTGGAGACGGTGTACGGCAAGGCCATCAAGCCGATGTGGGACAAGGTCGCCGACCTGGTCGGCGCCGACCCGCTGCCCAAGGTGACGCTGCCGCGCGGGTTTGCGCGTGGTGGTGTGCTGCCCGGGTACTCGACATGGCGGCAAGGCGATGACCAGCTCGTCCCGATGCGCCGCGGTGAAGGCGTCGCGATCTCCGAGGCGATGAAGGTCCCGGCGCTGCGCGGCGAGCTACTGCGCTGGAACAGCATCGGCCTGTCCGGCGGCGTATCGGCCCTGCGGTCTTATGCGTCCGGGCAGCAGGGGTACGCGCGGGGTGGCATCGTCACCCCGGATGTGTCCCGGATCCAGATGCCGGACATCCCCGAGCTGCTGCTCGATCTGGCCGTGAAGGGGGCCGCGGCTTTCGCGGGCACGGGGTCGTGGAAGGACGCCATCAACGTCATCGCCACGCCCACCAGGCGTGCGCTGTCGACGATCGGCACCACGGGGATCCCCGGCATCCCGTACATGGCGGTCGGCACGATCCGGGACGCCCTGGTGAAGTGGCTGGACGGCAACGCGATCGGCGGGGGCGACTTCACCGGTCTCGGCGTGGGGTCCGCGCGGGGCCTGCCGTCTCGGGTACTGGCGATCGCCCGCGGGGCTGTCGGAAAGTACCCCGAGGTCCCGAACGGGTCCAACACCAACGCGATCACGAGGTGGTACGGGCTCAACGACCAGTGGTGCGCGATGTTCATCAGCTGGCTTTTCGCCCAGGCCGGGGCCAGCGGATCACTGGGGCGCGCGCGCAGGACCGCGTGGACGGGCGACTACTACACCTCGGGGATGCCGCGCGTGTACGGGGCCCGCCGTCCCGGTGACGTCCTCGTCTACGGGCGCAGGCACGTCAACCTGTCCCTGGGTGGGCGGGCGACCATCGGCGGCAACGAGTCCAACAACGTCCGATACTCCAGCAGCTACCCCGGCTCGCCTGCGGTGTTCCGGCCGTTCTGGCAGACCAACACCCGAGGCGGCTACGCCAAGGGCGGAGTCGTCGGACGGGACATGCTCACCGCGAGCATGCTCCGCCGCATCGGCGCCCAGGACGACCGCAAGAACTCCATCCTCCGCGGGTACGCGTCCGGCACCCTGGGTGCGCGGCGCGGCCTCGCGTGGGTGGGGGAACAGGGCCCCGAGCTGGTCGATTTCCGGGGCGGGGAGCACGTGTACCCGCACGAGGTGTCCACGATCCTGGCCCGCGCAGTCGGCATCAGCGACAGCGACGGCTACGCGTCCGGGACCTTCCCCTCCTATCGGGGTGTGGGGCGTGTGGAGCGGACGCTCCGCGAGGACGGGGCGGTGTCGCGCGGCTACCGCTCCCAGGGGCGGACGACGGTCGTGAACGTGCAGCCGCCGCCGGCGACGGTGGGGCAGCTCGTGGACGGTGTCGCGAAGGGCGTCCGGAGGGCCGACAGGGCCGGAAAGTACCGGAGGTGACGGTGCTCGAAGAAGGCCAGTTCTCGGTGAACGGCTACGTTTTCGGTCGCGGGTGCCCGGTGGAGGTCATGGACTTCCTGCCGGGCGCCCCCGACGCCGAGGATGCCGACACCACCCGCCCCTACGGGGACGGGACCGTGTTCGGCATCGACCGGGCGGGCGGCCCCGTACACACCTGGGAACTCAACACCAGCGGCGCGTACACCGCCGCTGAGTGCCTGGCAGCGTGGCAGCAGCTCACCGCTGCGTGGAACGACCCCGCACTGCGAGCCCGTCCGCGCGCCGTCACGGAGCTGCGCGCCCGCGTGTACGGCGGCGAGGAGGTCGTCGCCTACGGGCGCCCCCGGGCACTGGAGCCCATCGCCACCCAGCTCATCCGCGCCGGCGTCGTCGAATTCTCCGCGGACTTCCGGGTCGTCGACACGTCCTTCTACGCCGCAGAGCCGGAACAGCCGCTCATCCTGGGCCTGGTCGCCCCGGGCGGCGGCGGAGTGGAGTGGCCGGTCACCTGGCCGATCACATGGGGGGAGGCACCGGGGGAACGCAGGGACGCCCTGACGAACCCAGGCCCGAACCCGGTGTGGCCGGTGATCACGATCGAGGGGCCGGTGTCGCAGCCGTCCATCGGCATCGTCGGCACCACCGTCCTGGTGACGCTCCAGACGTCGCTGCTGGACGGCCAGACGGTGACGATCGACCCCCGCCCGTGGGCAGGCACCGTGCTCCGCTCTGACGGGGCATCACTGCGCGGCCAGCTCTCCGGGTCTCGGCTCTCAGACCTGCGCATCCCTCCCGGGACGCACTTCATCAACTTCCGCGGGACGGACCCCACAGGCACGGCGCGCGCCGTCGTGTCGTGGCGACGCGCCCGCTCGACTCCCTAGGGGGATCGTGTGACGTGGCAGACCGACCCCGATGAGGGGTCCGTGTGGGCTGTCCAGGGAGCCAAGAGTGGCGCTCGGATGGCGCGGCTCCAGCTCCAGTCGGCGACCCGGTCGGC
Organism: Nocardiopsis sp. NPDC006139; assembly: GCF_040614155.1. Lineage (NCBI taxonomy): Bacteria > Bacillati > Actinomycetota > Actinomycetes > Streptosporangiales > Nocardiopsidaceae > Nocardiopsis > Nocardiopsis sp. NPDC006139. Next base: position 24,382 of record NZ_JBEXTT010000033.1, on the reverse strand, counting down.
GCAGGGCATCATCGAACCCACCGACCTGGAAGTGCGCGCCACCACCATCCCCGGCGGGACCGTCACCGTCGCCGCCGGCGGGTGTGTGGTCGCCGGGCGGGAACAGGGCTTCCAGGGATCGTACTTCGGGTACAACGTCGGCCTGGACGAGGTGTCGATCGCCCCGAACGACACCGCGTCGGCGCGCTCTGACCTGGTCATCGCCCGCGTGGAGGACCCCACCGTCGAAGGCCCCAACGTGTGGGACCACGCCCTCACGGACCAGCTCATCCACACGCGCGTCCTCCAGGGTGTGCCGTCCACGGCCACCGATGTACCAGCGGGCATGACCTACTCGGCGATACCGCTGGCCAGGATTGACATCCCGCCGTTCACGTCCACGATCACGCAGTCCTACATCAAGGACATGCGGCGGATGCTGAACCCCCGTATCGAGCGCACCATGCGCACCATGTACGGCATGGGCTTGGCGGACGGCCGCTACGACCTCGCCGACTACAAACCCGACTTCGAGCGGTGGCCTCAGCACGAATGGACGGGCCTGGTCATCCCCAAGTGGGCGACCCAGGTCGCGGTCCGCGCGGACTGGCTGAACACCCTCTACCCGGCTCCCGGGGCCCCGGGAGCGACGACCCGGGACGCCCGCGGGCTCGTCCGAATCGGGTTCATCGGCAGTGGCGGCAACGCCCTCTACTCCGTTTCCCCCGCGTACAACTTCAACCCGCAGGGCGACACGAACGGATACCGGGCGTCGGTCGGCCTGGCGGACACCATCACGATCCCCTCGGCGATGCGCGGCATGGCCGTGGCCTTGCGCATGTACGCGAAGGCCGACTCCGAAACCACGAAGTACCTGGTCGCGGACGGGTTCGCGAACTTCGTCGTGGACATGGAGTTCCGCGAGGTGGCCGTGTCCGCCGCGTCCCTGTAGGAGGCTGACGTGGACGGATGGCGGTGGCACGCGGCGCGGCTCCCCCCGGGCCCTGGCGGAGTGTTGACGTGGCTGGATCGGGACCTGCCGGCGTCGGCGCCGACGATCGGGTACACCCTGTCCGGTGCGGATGCCCTGTCGGCGACGATCGACCACACCTATGAGCATCTTCAGGCGGACGATGGGCAGCCGCTGCTGAGGGATCACGGAACTCTGCTGGTGGTCGAGTTCGACGACGTGGTGCAGGGCGTCGGGATCCTCCGCTCCCACGAGAAGGCGGGCGAGTCCCTCCAGTTGGAGTGCGAGGGGTTCTCCTCCATCACGGACGGGCAGCGCATCACCCAGACCCTGACCTGGGGCGGGAAGACCACCGGCGGCACCTCGGGAAACGGCGCGGACCCGTTCGATGTGGTGCGCGGCGTCTACAGCTTCTTGCAGGGTCGCCCCCGGTCGAACCTCGGCATCACCGTTGGCTCCGGGGTGAGCCCGTACAGGGTGGGGTCCTGGTACAACGCTCGCAAGCTCGCCACCCCGGACGACCCGAACCCCAAGGCGTCCGACATCGAGCCGGAGATTCCCATCAACCGGGTGTGGACCACCGCGGACCGCAAACCTCCGCCGGCGACGGGACAGGAGGTGTTCTGGCTGTACCAGCTCGCCTGGTACGACGACCACCAAGCCGACTCGGTCATTGAAGAACTCGCGCGGATGGCACCCTTCGACTTCCGGGAACGCTACGCGTGGGACGGCACCGGCCCCGACGGAAAGAACGGCCTCGCCCTGCGGCTGGAGCTCGGCTACCCGCGGCTCGGAGGGCGCCGCCGCGGCCCGGTGATCACGGACGAGAACCTCATCGGCGACCCGGTCACGGAGTCGTCGACGGGCGGCGACTACTTCAATGCGGTCACGGCTTACGGGGCCGGTGAGGGCGCGAAACGCCTGCGGGTGACGGTGTCGAAGGACGACGGGCGCCTGTACCGGGAGAAGTCGATCGACGTTCCCGACGCAACGAACACGGCGGTTTTGAAGGCGTCAGCGGAGATGGAGCTCGCCCGCGTCAGCGCACCCTATGACGTCACGGGGTTCACGGTCGACGGCGAGCACCCTGCCGCGCCCATCGGGAGCTTCGCCCCGGGTGACGACATCCGTATCGACGCGCACGGCGAGTGGGGCGACATCGACATGTGGGTGCGGGTGGCCGCAATGGACATCGACACGGAGACGTCCCGCGTGGACGTGACGTGCGCACGCTCGGACAGTTTCGACTACTCGGGAGGTACAGGGTGACGACCGCCCGCGAACGCGAACTCGAAGGCGCTGTGCGGCGACTGGAGCGTTTGTTTCAGGATCAGCAGCGGGAGATCCGTGCGCTGAAGACGGCCCGCCGGGCACCTCAGCTCGGTCACTCCAGCATCGAGTCTGGAGCTCTGGAGGTGCGGGACCCGGAGACGGGTGCGACGCGCCTCCGCTTCGGCTACCAGCCGGACGGGCGTGCAGCGGTGGTCACCGAGGGCGGAGAGCCCGTGACCGCGCCGACCGCCCCCACCGTGACGCCGATGCCGTCCGGGCTGCGGGTGTCGTGGGACGGCGCGCTCGCGGACGACTCCGCGCTCCCCAGCGACTTCGACCACGTCAACGTGCACGTCAGCACCGAGGATGGGTTCACCCCGTCCGAGGCGACGTTCGTCGCCACCATCCCCCGCTCCGCCGGCGCGGTCCCCATCGCCCCGCTCACCGTGGGCACCACCTACTACGTGCGCCTGGTCCCGGTCACCACCGGCGGCATCGTCGGCGACCCATCTGCGCAGGCGTCCGGTGTGCCGGCGGCGGTCACGGACATCGCCCCCGGGTCCATCACCGAGACGGAGATCGCGGACGACGCGATCAGCACGCCGAAGCTGCGCGCGGAGGCTGTGACCGCTTTGAAGATCGCTGCGGAGGCCATCGAGGCGGGGCATATCAAGGCGGCGGCGGTGACCGCGTCCAAGCTCGAAGCGGAACTGGTGTTGGGGACGAGGATCATCGCGGGTACCCCGTCCGGGGCCCGGGTCGAGCTGGACAGCACTGGCATCAAGGGGTACAACGCGGCCGATGAGCTGGTGTTCGTCGTGGACGACACGGGGACGGCGTTGTTCAGCGGCGACATCGTCGCGTCCGAGATCTCCGGCTCCCGGATGGTCGTGGGCACCGCTCCCGGCCCGACCGGCGTCATCGAGGGCGACGCGAACGTCGTGACACAGCGGGTGCGGGTCGGGAACATGACCGCCCAACTGGTCGCATCATCGGCGTCGAACCAGTCGGCGTTCACCGCCACCTCGGACGCCACCTCCCCCTCCTCGCCGCTCGCCGGATTCGCGGCCACCGCCGGGTCGGTGTCCTTCGCGATCGACTCCTCGGCATCCACCGCCGACGGCCTGCCCTCGATCACTGGACTGGCGAACTCCACGCTGTCCCAACTCGCGGTGTGGTCCAAGCGCAACGACGTGGCCGAACCGATGGCGACCCTGACCGCCACCACCACCGAGACCAGCGGCGCATGGACCTCCCCCGGAGGCGGCCAGGTGCGCCTGGTCGCGGACTCGGGGTCTGCGTCGGTCCGGCTATCCGGGCCCAGCGCGGCCACGAACTCGTTCAAGTGGGGACGCGTCTACGGCATCGACGGCGCCAGCGGCACCCGGGCCCTCTCGCTCCGGTCGCCGAACGCCGACGCCGACAACCTGCGGTCCACGATCGTCCTGGAGGGCGCGAGCCCGTCCCGCACCAGCTCGCGGGCGATCATCTACGCGCGTGAGCTGGTGCTGACCAACGAGATCGACGGTGACGCGCTCGCATCGGGTACCGCGCAGGTGCGGCTGGTGTCCGGGGTGTACCTGAACGCGCCCGCCCATGCGCCGGTGCGCACCGACATGGTGTCGTGGCCCGCATCGCTCGCGGCGGCCGGCAGCTGGCACGCGTTCCCGTCCGGGAACTACCCGGCCGTGAACTTCACGACCGGCCCCTCGGGACGGGTGCGCATCACCATCACTGCCGCCTTGGGCAACAACACCGGGACCACCACGACCATCCACATCGGCGCCGCACTGTCGGGGGCTTCCTCGGTGTCCGCGGCCGTGGGGCGGGCGTGGACGGCCCGGGGTGTGCTCATGCAGTCGTGCTCGCGGGTCCTGTACCTGGACCTGGTGCCGAACGGCACGTACACGCTCACCCCGTCGTACAACTACAGCTCGGGGACGGTGAACGTGTACACGACCTTTGAGCACTCCATCGTCGCCGAACCCCTTCCTTAGGAGGACGCATGTCCGAGATGCCTACGGAGCCGGAGCAGCCCGCAGAAGGGACTCCCGTCTTGGAGGACCCGGTGGAGGTGACGCCGGATCCTGAGGTGCCGACTCCGCCGGTGGCTAACCCGGAGCCCCCGCCGCCTCCGGCGCCGCCGATGCCGGAGTACCCGCCGGACCCGCCCGACGTCGACGGATAGGAGACCTCCGTGTCCATCAGTCAAGTCCTGGTGCAGTACAACGGGCACCCGAACAGCATGCCCGAGGACGACCCGGGAGAGATCCTGGTCCGCGGCGGGTGGGGTGCGGCCCCTGAGGTGGTCGCGGCCGGTGTCGCGGCGGTGCTCCGCGGCGAGGGGATGCAGACGCGCACCCGCACGACATCGACGGTGTACTCGTCCGAGCCCGCTCCGGGCGGCGGCACACAGCACGTGGCGACGACCACTGTGGTGACGTCCCCATGGACCCTCCCCGACCCCGAGTAGGAGGTCCCGTGCGCCGCTTGCGCTCGATCCTTGACGCCATCTCCCTCGCCCCTTTCGAGGCCATGCTCGGCGTCGTCGGCGTCATCAGCGGAACCACGACCTTCCTCGGCGTCGCACCACCGTCCATCGCGGAGATCCTGCCCGCACCCATGGTCCTGGCCTGGGCGGTGTCGCTCCTGGTGGGATCCCCGCTCATCCTCGTCGGCTTGGCCACCCAGCAGCTCCGCGTGGAGCAGGCCGGGCTGGTGCTGCTGGCCGCGACCACCCTCATCTACGGTGCCGCGATCGTCGCTGTCCAGCCCGCAACTGCGACGACCGCCGCCGCCACCTATGTGCTGTACGCCGCCGCGTGCCTGCTTCGTATCCGGGTGCTGACCCGGGCGTTGCGGGCGCGTGAGGTGCCTAGATCGGAGACCGAATGATGGGCTTGGACGGGGTGGTGATCGGCGGGGCCGGCGCGAGCCTGCTGGGTGCCGTGGCGTGGGCGATCAGCTTGCTGTTCCGGGCTGCGCAGACCCGGTCCGATGCGGGTACGGCGACGGTGACGGATGCCGCTGCTGCGAACGCCGCCCTGGTCTCCTCCCTCAATGGCTTGCAGCAGGAGAACGAGCGGTTGCGCGCTCGGGTCAGTTCGCTGGAGGACGAGCTGAGCCAACGGGATGAGCGTATCGACGCCTTGGAGGCCCGTATCCGGGAGATGGAGTCGCGTTTGCACGATGAGCAGACGCGTCTACGCCGGATGGCTGATGAGTTGGCGGAGCTACGCCAACGCTAGCCCGATTTCTCCACATATGTGCCCCCTTGTGGGGCTTTTTTCATGCCCAGGAGGGCCCAGTGACCGAGCTTGACCCCACCGCCTACGTCTTCGACCCCGACGTCGAACCCGGGCCCGCAGACGCCGGACGCGACGCCGTCGGCGCCACAGAGAACCCCGACCCCGCCGAACCCGACGACGCCGGGTGCACCTGCGAGGAGGACCACGCATGAAGCTCGTCTCCCGCGCCGCATGGGGCGCACGCTCCCGCTCCACGTCCACGAACATCACCCCCTCCAAGGGCGGGGTGACCATCCACTACGTGGGCGCGTCCCCCATCAACGACTCCCACAGCGCGTGTGCGGGCCGGGTGCGCGGCATCCAGAACCACCACATCAACGGCAACGGGTGGGCTGACATCGCCTACAGCCTGCTCGTGTGTGCCCACGGCTATGTGTTCGTCGGCCGGGGCATCAACCGGCGCACCGCCGCCAACGGCACCAACTCCGGCAACCAGAACTGGTATGCGGTGTGCGCTCTGCTCGGTGGGTCGCAGCAGCCGACCGACGAGATGGTGCAGGGCATTCGTGACGCGGTCGCGTACCTGCGCAAGTCCGGTGGGGCGGGGTCGCGGATCAACGGCCACCGGGACCACTTGTCTACGTCGTGCCCCGGCGGTCCGCTGTACGCGCTGGTGAAGTCGGGGGCTTTCGGCTCGGGGGGTTCGTCGGCTCCGTCGCCGGGCCCGGGTGCGTCGAAGCCGGTCCCGGGGGTGAAGGCCCCGGCGTTCCCGCTGAAGTCGGGCCACTGGTTCGGGCCGGAGTCCAGTGACAGCCGGAATCACTCCGGTTACTGGTCGGCGGACCGGCCGCACATCCGGAGGGTCCGTGACCGGCTGCGTGAGCGCGGCTGGAGCGTGGCCAAGGGTGACCGGTACGACCAGGCGCTGGCCAACACCATCCGGGCGTTCCAGCGCGAGAAGAAGATCGGCGTCGACGGGCTGACTGGCCCGCAGACGTGGCGGTCCCTGTGGGAGGCCCCGGTCACATGAGCACTTCCGGCTGGTCCTGGTACTAACCCAACCTGAAAGGCAACCCATGCGTATCGAAGCCAAGGTCGTCATCGCGGCGATCGCCAGCATCCTGACCCCGCTCGTGGCGGGGTTCCTGCCGGACGTGGACGTGTCCTCGGTGGACGCGGTCGTGATCGGCGTCGTGTCTCTGGTGGTGACGTTCGCTGCCGGGTATCTGGCCCCGCACACGTCCCGCCCGGACGTGGAAGCCAAGCGCTGACCGCACACACGCGCCCCTCCCTTCGCGGGAGGGGCGCTTTTCTCATTCCTGGGTCTTCTTCTTGCGTCCAGCGGTGCTGGCGCCCTTGGCGATGTCGGAGGCCCGCGCCCGGGTGATGCCGAGTTGCTTGCCGATTTCGTCGAAGGTGGCGCCGGTGGCGCGCATCTCCAGGACGGCTTCCTGTCGGGCTTCGCGGAGTGCGCGCTGTAGGGCGGGGATGTGGTTGAGCATGTCTCCGGCGGCGCGTGCGCGGTCGGCGGGGTCGTTGATGCTGGTGAGGGCGTTGGTGATGGCTGCGGTGTGGGTGTCTGGGAAGCTCATGGAAAAAGTGTACTGCCTAGGCTTGCCTATGTCACGCCTAGGCAGTACACTGAAAGCACAACAGAAGAGAGGAGGTGGTAACCCCCCCGCCAGAGCCACTGACGGAAAGGAGGAAACACCTACATGGGAGCCTACGAGCTGATCACCCTCATCGCGGCCCTGGCGACACTGATCGTCAACACCGCAGCGGCGGTCGCGGCCACCATCACGCTCTACGTGATGGTCCGCCCGGCGCGAGGGCGACACGCGAAGGGCCGTCACCGCAAGCGTGAGCTGAAGTGACGGAAGGGGCCCGGGATGGAGTTAGCACCCCGGGCCCCGCTCCCAGACTCTCATGACAGGAACAGACGGGACAACGGAGAGGACAAGGAGATGGAGGACATCACGCGGGCCCGCCGCGTCACCGGGTGGCTGGTCGTCGCGACCGGCGCGAGCCTGATCGGCCTGGGCGCGTACACGCTGACCTACGGGGCCGCCTGGTACGTGTGGCTGCTGTGGGCATGGTGGGCGATCCTGGCCGGTGTGACGGTGTGGGCTGTGGTCCAGGTGAACCGGGCCGGCTAGCCCGGGGCGGCAGCGCCGGCGCCCCGTCCTCCTTGGGAGGGCGGGGCGTTTCGCCGTCCGGGTACGGCCATTGCCTGCGCGTGTCTGCGTCTGCTGGGATCATGCGCCCATGAGCGACTGTGTGACTGTCCGCCTCATTGGCGGGCCGTGCGATGGCGGGACCCTGGAGGTACCCGCCGACGAGATGCAGGACCCGGAGCCCGGCTACGACTTCGTCCCCGAGGACGGGTCGGGCGCCCCGGAGGAGCTGCCTCGGGTGGCGTACTACGCGCGCCCGGGGGAGGCTCCGCACGTCTGGTACTGGCGCGGTTGGACTTGCTAGCATGCGAAAACCCCCGCCCACTGGCAGTGGACGGGGGCCGGGTCCGGCCATGCTTCCCCACCGGACCCTCCCCGGGATCCCAACCCGGGGCCCTCCCCGCGCTTTGATCACCTCAGCGGTGTAGGGACGCGGGAGCTTGGTGGGGCGACGGCCACCCGCCGCCCCTGCCCGACACCCATGCGGTCGGGCGGTGCCGATCCCCTCGAGACGGTTTCGGCGTCTAATCCGGTAGGTCAGCTACCGAAGTCGTAGTCCTCGCCCCGGCGCGCGCCCGGCTCCCCGAGCATCGGCACACCAGCGGCACGGGCGGCGGCGATGCGCTCGCCCTGGAGGCGGACCGCTTCCTTCTCTTCCTTGGTGAGGTCGTCCGGGATGGGGTCCTCGGACGGGTCGGTGTGTCGGCGCGGACTCATGGGTGTGCCTCCCTGGGGAACGGCGCCCCGTACCGGGGGCCGGGGTTGCGGAGTCGGGCTTCGAGGGCTTCGGGGGTGCGCTCCATCAGCGTCGGGGTGATGCCGTCCACGAGGGCGCTGCCCATCCACCAGTCGGCGGTACGCCACACCCGGTACACGTGCCCATAGACGCCCTGGAGACGTTCCAGCTCGGCGTCGCCGCGGTTGTGGTCCTCCAACCGCACCAACAAGTGCGCGCAGGTGGGCGCGGACAGCGTCACCGTGCCCCGCCGTGCCACCCACGCCGCAGGACGGTCAGCGCGGGGCGCACGGCTGATCTCCCAGTCGGGGTACGCGCCGGCGACCGCAGCGAGCGGACCCGTGTGCCTGTACTCGTCGACCGTCATGCCTCACCCCTCTCAGTGGGCACGACGTTAAGCCGGAAACCCCGCACGGTTTCGCAGCCCAGAAAAGGTAAAAGACCCGCAGAATCCTGCGGGTCCCAACGGAAGCAGGCGGACGCTACGCGACCCCGGCGCGCTGCGCCAACGGCCGCAGCTCCGGAGTCGACCTGCGGTGCTCCCGCCGCAACAACTCCGTGATGACCGCACCCGTCGCCGGGTCGTGGCGCACCAGCTCTGCGGCGATTCGCTCCGCCTCCAGCAGGGTGTTCACCGCCGCGGCATCCTGCCGGGTCTGGGTGTAGGCGCGCGCGAGGTCCAGGTGCACCTGTGCCCGTCGCCCCACCAGACCGGAAGGGAGGCTGGCGACGTCCAGGTCCTCGCCGGCCGCCACGGCGGCCTTGGCGTCTCCGACCTTCACGTTCGTGCTGATGGTGTGGATGGCGACGTTCGTCGGCCCGAACGCCGTCCCGTGCAGATTCAGATCCGTCCCGAGCCGGTCCGCTGCCCGCTGCGCCTGCCGCAGGAACCGCGGCACCGCCGCACGGTCGTACTCCGCCGCCGCCGCAGTCGCCGCCGCCAAGTGCAGCCCCCCGTACACCGACAGCTCCTCCGGGGTACCCGGGTGCATCCGACGCTCCAGGGCGTGCGCCGCACCCATCGCGAGCTCCGCCGCCACATCCGGGTTGCCGCGGCTGATGAACACATAGGACAGCCGGTACGCGCCGACCGCGGCGAGCAGCGTCTCGTCCGCCCACTCCGCTGCGGCCATCGCCCGGTCCGCGGCCTGCCACGCCAGATCCGTGGCACCCACCCGCCGCAGCACCGCAGCAGCGGTGTTGTAGACCATCGCCCGCGCCGAGCACACCGCCGGCCGGTCCGCACCCCGGGACCTCGCCGCCGCTTCCACGTCCCGGATCAGCCGGGGGAGCCTCCGCCCCGCCTCGCCGTACCGGGTGGCCTGGTAGGCGGCGTAGGTGCGGTGCGCCTCAGAACGCAGCCGGGCCACGTCCACCGGGTCCTCGCGGCCGGTCTCCGCGACGATCACCTCCAGGGACGTGTACCGCATCATGGCGCGTTCGATGTCGACGGCGGGCGTGTAGCGCACGGGGGCGGCCTCGGGTTCGGATCCGGTGAGCTCGGACAGGGGGAGCCGTAGGACGTCGGCGAGCCGCGACAGCACCTCGTGGGAGTCCACGGCGAGTTTGCCGCGCTCGACCTGGGACAGCCATGACTCGGAGCGTCCCACGAGGCCGGCGAGGACGGTTTGGGAGTAGCCGCGCCGGCGGCGGTGGGAGCGGATGATCTGGCCCCTGGTGGCTGCGTCCACGCCGGGCCTCCTGTCTAGAGAGTACGGATGACCTGGAGTAGGTGTTCCCAGGTGGGGAGGCGGGATTCGTAGGGGGCGTGGTGGTCGTAGACGAGGGTGACGGCGGGGATGGACCGGAGGGTCGCTAGGGAGCGTTGGAACGCGGGGTGGGAGGCGAGTTGAGGTTTGCAGTGGGGGACGACGACGGTGGGGACGTCGTAGCCGACCATTTCGCAGAGGAGCCCGAGGGCGAAGTTGTCGGAGTGTCCGTCGGCGAACTTGTTCGTGGAGTTGAACGTGAGCGGGCAGGCGAGTACGAGGTCGGCTTTGGGGGAGCCTTCGCCTTGTCCGGGCATCCGGTATTCGGTGCGAACAGGGGCTCCGGTCAACCGCTCCAGTTCGGCGGTGTCGTGGAACCGGACGCCCATGGGGGTGGACATGCACACCACTTGCCAGCCGTCGCTTTGGAGCGTCCTGGCGAGCTCGGGGGTGCCTTCGGGGGCGGGGGCGCCGGAGACGACGAGGTAGAGGGTTTTCGCCATGTGGGCAGTGTAGGGGTGGGGGTGTGGGGGGTAGGGTGTTTCGCGAAACGGGTCCCGCCGCTGCGTAGGCGGGGCCCGTTTTTGTTGGGCGCGCATGGGTGTGGGCCCCGCCGTGCGGCAGGGCCCAAGGGGTCAGCGGTCGGCGGCCTCGTCCAGCCAGGACACCCCGTCTCCCGCATTGCGGTGGTAAGGGTCCTCGTGCCCGGGGTCTTGCGCGCACCTGTGTTCGCCGCCCCACGGGTCTGTGAACGCAACGCCGCACTGGTCGGCTTGGGCGTTCTTGATCTTGGTGAGGATGCTGCGGTAGGGGGCTGCCATGTCCGGCCGTGGCCCTGCTTCGTATTCGTTGATCGCTCGGCGGAGTTGGTGTTCGAGGACGTTGATCTCGCCGCCTACGAGGGTGATGGTCGCGGTGGTCACTGCGGTCCTCCGTTCTCGCGCGCCCGCTCCAGGGCGGCTTCCAGCGCGGCCTCCTGCGTCGCGTGACGCTCGGTCGGCTCCCACGACCGGAAGAACCAGTCGCCATCCGGGCGGTTCTGTTCGGCGCGGGTGACTTCGGCGTGGCTGGCCATGTCGGTGCCGAAGCTGAACTTGACGGCGTGCGACAGGTAGAGACGCAGCTTCGCGTTCTCCTCCTCCAGTTCCCGGACGCGCGCCACCAGCGCGGGCACGTCCGTGCGGGCGGCAGCGGCGAATGCGGCGTCAGGGTCCCCCATGCACGCCACTCCGACGGTCGGCTCCATCTCCTGGTCCAGGGGGCGTCCTGGCCTGCGGCCTCGGAGTTCTCCGTCGGCGTCGATCCACCACGGCCCTTCGGTGGCTGCTCGGGTCCTCTGCTCGATGGCGTCCAGGTCCATCACGCTTCCTCCTTGTGTTCGCGGTCCATGTGCAGGGAGTGCGCCGCCGCAGCGGCCTTCCGGGACGTCGACACGGCCGTCGCGCCGCACCCGGGGACGAGGCATTCCCAGCGGGCGGGGTATGCGCGGTCCGGGCGGCGGGTGATCCGCACAGGGGGCTCGGACATCAGAACTCCTCCTTCGCGGTCCATCGCAGGTGCTGCGCTGCGGCCCTGAACCCCGCGCCGTTCCTGCCGTTCGCTTCGTTCGTTCGGGCGTCGTGCTCCAGGATGTCGGCGGCCTGGTTCACGATGTGCGGCCATACCCGGCGGATGGTGTCCTCCATCTGCCACTGGGCGAAATCCGCCCCGAGGGTGTGGTGCTGGTCTGTGTGCGGTGTACCGAGGGCCGCCATGACGGCGTGGACCTGCTCGGTGGTGGGCTCGGACATCACGCCTCCTCGGAGGTCAGGGCGGTCACGCACACCGGGCAGGTGACCGGTTCCGACCGGGACACTTTGCTGATGGCGCGTTCACCGACCCATCGGCCGCATGCGGTCTGCCGGTTGTTGACGCCTACGGTGCGGGCTGCGTGGTTGTCGTAGTCGCCGTACCAGGCGAGGGCGACGAGGTGCGGGTAGGAGGCGTTGGTGTAGGTCTGTCCGGGCTGTACGGCGGTCATGGTGTCTCCTTGGTTCCTGCGCGCGGTCAGGCGGTCAGCGGGTGGGGATGACGGCGGCCACGAACCCGTCCCGGCGCAGGCCGCGCACGGTGCAGCCGGGGTAGATGGTCTGGATCTTCTCGCGGGCTTCCTTCGGACCGGGGGCGATGACGTCGCACCATTTGCGGGTGCCGTCGGGGAGGACGGCGGTGGAGCGGTACAGGTACTGGTCGGTCTGCGGCATCGGGTCTCCTTGGGTTCGCTCGGGCGTGGTCAGGCGTTGGCGAGGCGGTCGAGCAGGTCCCCGGACATCCCGGAGCCGACGTAGCCGCCGCCCGGTCCGTAGGCGGTGGACGGCCCCTGCTCCTTGGTGAGTACGGACCCGAGGAACGTGTCGTCGGACGGCTGGTCGCCGCGCCAGAGGAACAGGCGGCGGTTGCCGAGGGGGTCGTAGCCGTAGGCGAGGGTGCATCCGGTGGGGGTGGTGTCGTCGGTGCCGACCCAGTAGAGGTCGAGGTCGGCGAGGGTGAAACGCATCGGGGTCTCCTTGGGGTCAGGCGGTCAGGCGTCGAACAGGGCTTGCTGGACGGTCGCGCAGCGGTCGCACCTAATCCGCCCGAACGTGTGGTCCTCCATCTGGCGATGCCACACGTTCACTCCCGGGCACCGCGCCCCTTCGGAACACACCGATGCGTCGTAGTGGTGCACTAGGCCACCGGGGCAGTACAGCCGCCACGAGCGTCGCGGGTCCGCTGCAATCCAGTGCTTCTCGTAGGCGGCAGCCTCACCGTGGCATCGACTGCGGGTGTGGAAGCGCACGGGGGAAGGACCGCCCGGCAGGACCAAGTTGTCTCCGTCGAAGCTGATGGACTTCTGTCGTTTCGTAATGGGCTCGCAGCAACCCCAGCACGAATCGACGGTGAGGGATGTGAGCCGGTTCAGCTTTGCCTGACCGGCCGCCACTTCCCGGTCTGTGGTGACGTGTTGGCAGGGCACCAATTCCAAGCACAGATTGCACACGGGGTAGTGCTCGGATAGCACCTCGAACCGACGCTTCACATGTCCTCCCGAGCAGCGTGCGTGGCGTCGCTTCCCGGAGGGGAGCGGGTCCAAGACCAGCACCCACGGCCGCTGGGGCCATTCCTCTGGGGGCACGGCGGCAGCGTTGCCGGCGGGATACTGGCGAACGTAAGCGGACTGCTCGGACTCGGTCCAGTTCGCAGGGCTGATCTCGCGGGTTTCAACGATCCGCCACGGCTGACGCTGAAGGGCGATGATGAGTCCGGCTGGAGGCCGGGCGTGCCATTCGGGGTGGCTTCCGACTGGTCGCCACTGGGGGACGTACTCGTCGATGCGGCTTTCCATCCGACCTCCAAGCCCATGATGTAGATGGCGTATCTACATCATACGCGAGAGTCGCGTAATTGTCGAGTCGGTGCCTACAAGCTACGATCGGAGCATGATCCCCGGATACCTGACCATCGCAGCCGTCGCCGAACGCATCGGCGTCAGCCCCAAGACCGTCCGCCAGTACCAATGGCGCGGAGACATGCCCCCGCCCGACGAGCGCGTCGGCCAGTCGCCGCTGTGGAAGGAGACCACGATCGAGCAGTGGGAGAAGGACCGCGCGTCGGCTTCGTGGAACCGTAAGAAGTGACCGGCCGGCGGGGGTTCCGGCCCTGCCCGCCCCCGCCTTGCGCCCGCCCGCTGCACGTGCACACGGGGTAGAATGGGCCCACAACCACATAAAGCGAGCCCGCCGGGTGCTGGTAACACCACGACGGGCTCTGAACCACCGTCCTGACATCACCAGGAGGCGGCCTTGTCTAAGGCTAATGGTACCTCGCGCGCGCCCCGTGTAGGGGGTCGCTCGTGCTGAAGGTTCACCACATGCGCCACGAAGCGCACTTCACCATCCTCGCCAACGAGGCGATCCGCGATGGCCGACTCTCCGGCCTCGCCCGCTCCGTCCTTATGGAGCTCATCTCCCGTCCCCCCGGCTGGCAGACCAACGCTGACCAGATGTGGCGTCAGGCCCGCAAGGACCGAGGCGACCGCGCCGAAGGACGCCGCGCGTTCCGAGCCGCGTTCGCAGAGCTCGAAGAGTTCGGCTACCTCACCCGCGAGCTCAAGCACAACGGCAAGCGCGTCGAGACGGTCATGCACCTGTTCCACCTCCCGCAGGAGGGTTCCGGGAAGGCTTCGGGTAACCCTTCCGGTAACGGTTCCAGTAACGGCGTTACTGGTCAGGGCGACGAACAGGGCAGCTCCGACGACTCTGACGCCGAATCAGGGGACACGTGGGGTACCGGTTCCGGTACGTCACATTCCGGTACGTCACAAAGCGGTACGTCTGAAACCGGTACGTCTTTAAGAAGGACTGAAGACGGAAGTACCGATGTACGAAGTACCGAAGAAGAAGAGTCCTCCGAGCTCGCTGACGCTCGCTCGGGCTCGATCGCAAGCGATCGCGCGCGCGAGATCGAGCAGCAGCGACAAGAGCACCAGAAGAGGCTCCGCGCTGAACTCGAACGCCGATGGACCCTCGTCGACAGACTGACCCCTCAGCAGCTCCGAGAAGCCCTCTACCAGTTCGAGAAGAAGCGCCCCCGCATCTACCGGGAGTGCCGACAGCTCTCCATCCGCCAGTTCGCCCAGGACGACCTCAAAGAGCGCGCCGTGGACGTGGACAGGCTGAGCTACAAGTACGCGCTCCAGCACTACGCACAGGCCGTCGTACCCATGTGCATTGCTAGGCCCATCGGCATCGCCGCCTAACAACACAGCGGGCCCGTCTGGTGGTGGATCACCGGACGGGCCCTGACCCACCCACTCGCCGCAACGAGAAAGACAGGTCATGGCCAACCCTAACGGCATCACCCCCGATACTCCCGGAGCTCCCTTCTTCGCCCGCTGGAACGCGTTCGTCCGCGAGCTCAACATCGACCCCTCCGTCAAGCTGGTCGCTCGCACCATGGCGGACCACGCCGACGACCAAGGCAAGCAGTGCGCCCCCGGAAGCAACACCCTCGCCTTGGAGACCTCCTACAGCAAACGCACCATCTACAACGCGCTCGTCGCCCTCAAGGAACTCGGCATCGTGGTCCGAACCAAGCAGGGCGTTCCGTGGCAGGGCACCCACGACGAGTACCAGCTCCTCATCCCCAGTAACTGGGAAGACGTCTTGCGCGCCGGAGACAAGCCGCAGATCAGTGCCGCTCCGGAGCCGCACGAGGCCATGCCCGTGATCCTCTTCGAGGGAAACGAGGAGACGCAGGAACTCCCGCCCGCGCCACCCCAGCCCGAGCAGCGTCGCAAGAAGAAGGCAAAGCAGCAGCGGGACAACGGCCCAACGGTTCTCTACCGCTACTACGACGAAGAAGACCTCCTGCTGTACATCGGGATCAGCAACGACATGCGTCACCGTCTGTCGGGGCACGAGAAAGCGTCGACGTGGATGGACTTCGCGGTGCGCTCAACGATCGAGAGGTTCCCTACCCGCGATGAGGCGGAGGCGGCAGAGCGAGAGCAGATCGGCGCGCACAGGCCCTTGTTCAACTCCCAGTTCAACGACTACCCCGAGCGGCAGAAGAACTTGGTGGAGTACCTGATTGGCAAGGGCCGGTACGACCTGCTTGCTGCCAACGTCTCGCGGGGTTGACCCCGTAGGCCGCCCGGCGCACGTCGGGCGGCCCCACACCCCCACCAGGCAAGCGACACTAGAACCAGGAGGCAACGTGGACATCATCAGCAGGATCGACGACACCCTCGAAGCATGGGAACGCGGCCCCGACGCCGCGAGATGGACACCAGACGGCGGGAAGCCGCGAAGCAAGGGAATCAGTGTCGGTGTCCCAGCGGACGCCGGACAGGTGTTCTTCGCGCCCCTGGGAACCCCCACGGAAGACTTCAGCGCCTGGACCCCGCTCGGCGCCGTCGACCTCGGGCCCACGGTCTCTACCGAGCTGTCCGTGCCGCAGCTCGAACCGATCACCCTCGACAACGCGGCGCCCATCACCCTCTCCGAGGAGCCTCCGCCCGCTCCAGAGTGGATGCACTTGGCGTCCTGCGCTTACTGCAACCGCACCAGTGACGAGGACACCACCGCTCTGGTGTTTCCCGACCAAGTCGCCCGCCGCGAGTGGGTTGACGCTCACCAGGAGGCGACCGGGCACACCCTGTGGTCGCTGACGTCGGTCCGCCGCGACGCGATCGCCTTCGAGTACTGACCCGGCCCGTCCGCTGACCCAAGGAGGACACATGACCGACACCGCGATTCCGATCCCCGACGACGCACAAGAGCGCATGGACGACATCACCGACGCCATCGTGGGCGCGGTCGCCAACGCGCTCGCTCCCATGGCCCCCGAGACGCAGAGCGAGGAGACGTGATGGTCGTCCTTTGTACCGGGTGTGGGCACGTAGGCCCCGACGACGGGCTACCCCAACGCACCATGTGCCCCCAATGCCCACCCCGAACCTGCGAGTGCGGACACGCCGACTCGATCGCCGCCCCGTGCGGGTGCTGGGTGGACGTGGAGGTGTTCCCGCTCGCGGACCTGAAAGCGGCCCTGGCCCGTGACGGACTCAGCGTGGACGCGGCGAGAGAGTGACAGGGCGCCCGACCCGCACAAAGGCGGGCGGGCCCCGCGGACACGGGAACCCGCCCACAACCCCTGCAATCTGGAGGCGCTGTACACGCTAGCAGCGCCCAACTCCCAGCGTTGGGAGAAGCGAAGATTCAGGTCTTGGAAGCTGACTCCTGCGGGGACATGAACACCACAACGCTCGGTGTCGAATCGCTCTCCCCGCCCATCCCCATGGGCGCCCACATCACTCGCTGCACTATGAAGAGCCGCTCATCGGGAAGCAGAACCGTGTCGCCTTTGCGGGGCACCACAGAGAGGTCCACTGCTTCATCGGTCCAACCGGAATCCTGACCGCCAACCACATTGAACCTGACATGCATGACTTCCCCCAGGAAGCGGAACCAACTGCGTCTTGAGGCCCCATTATTTGCGCCGCTGGATCCTCTGTCTCGCGACGTGCCAGAAGTTGGGAAGTTCCTGGCTAACGCATGCCTGACCCCGGACACGCAGAAGGCCCCACTACGTGTGGGGCCCTTGATCGCACACCTACACCGCCCATTCCGGGGCGGGTCAGCGCGCACCACCAGTCTACGTCCACCGCCCCATGACCGGCCACGGGTCCGGATCCGAGGTCGCCTCGAACCCCAGGGCGTGCACCCACCGCAGCCGCCCGGCAGCGTCGCCGTCCTCGTCCGGGGCCGCGAACACCCACCCCACGCCGGCCTCCCGCGCACGGTCCAGGAACGCCTCCACGAGCGCAGCGCCAACCCCACGCCGGCGCGCCCCCGGATGAACGACGACCGCCTGGATGTAGCCCGCACGACGCACCGGCGCCACCGGGTGGGAAGCGTCCAGGGAGCCGCACAGCCAGCCCACAACGGCCGGGGAGGCAGCGACCAGGACAACGTCACCAACGGGCGTGTACGCGACCCCAGCAGCCGCAGACACAGCGCCCATGGCGTCCCGATCCCCAGCGGCGGCGTCCCGGATCAGCACCCCGGCCTCCAATACTGGGCGGCGATATCCGACACCACCTCCGCCAACGCGTCCCGCACCTCACCATCCGCCGCGGCGAACATGTCCAACACGGCCAGTTGCGCGCGCACGTCCTCCATGGACCCGAGCGGGTCACCGACCAGACGCAGGAACGCGGCGTGTCCCTCGATCTGGCCGCGCAGCCACCGCAGATCGGTCACCGGCATCCCTCCCCTGGTCATGATCGCATCATGCCCTGGTCACCCACCGCCGGTACCGCCGCCACACCCACCCGCCCTGCACGTACAGGACCACCAACGCGCACACCAGACCGGCGGCAGCAGCGACAGGGTGCGGGCCGGCCAACCCCACGGCGCACGTGATCGCGGACCACAGGATGAGCGCCAAGAACACGAGGCGGCGGGCGAGGTAGACGGCAGCCCAGTAACGGCGCTCCAGCGGGGAGCGGGAACGGCGGGGAACGAACTCGGCAGGGGTACTCACAGGGGGCTCCAAACAGGGGGTCACAGCCCCCAAATGGGGGCCTCCAATAGCGCAACTCAGTAGTTTCCGCAGCTCAAACAGTTGCGGGCCCGGTATCGCAACCAGGCCCGCAACCCGCCGCTACTCGCCCTCCGTGGCGGCCCACACCTCATCCGGAACCCGCAACGCACCCGACCGGACCCGCTCCACAGCGACCGCGAACACCTCCAACTCGTAGGCACGCGCACCCCGCCATGGCGACTGGCGCGGCTCCACACCCACCACCCGAAGCAGCTCACCCAACCGCCGGGACGTCAGTCCGAAACGGCGAGCCAGCTCCGCCATCGGCACCAAGCCCTCACCGGCCGCCATGTCCCGGCCCACGGTCAGCAGACGGGGCACCTGGAGGTCGGACAGGGTGTCCGACGCGATGCCCTCGAACCCGTCATCGGCGGTCTCCTGCGGCCTCTCCGGAGTCTCTCCGGGCACCGGCAGGCCGGCGTCCCGGTACGCCTTGCGCATGGCCTCCAGGGCCACGTCACCGCCCGCAGACGGATCGATCGGACCCGAAGTGGGGCGCGGCCGAGACGGCCCCTCAGGAGCCCCCTGAGAGGCTCTCGTGGTCGCCGTTTGCGGGGCCTTCTTCCCTGACAGCCACGTCTGCTTCGCGCGCTCCCACCGCGAGTCGTACAGACCGTCAACCTGCACACCCCGGGTCACCTCATCCAGGACCGGGCGCCGCTTCGCGGTCTTCACCGCAGCGTCCTTCGCCGCAGACGGCTTCGCCCGGAACCCCTTGAACAGCCGCGGAACACCGCCTTCCTCGCCGTACACGCCGAACCCCACCCCGGGGATCTCCTCGCACCGGGGCGCCTTTCCCCAGTTGAACAGGTACGCCAACTCCTGGTCCCCGTCGACCTGCATCGACATCTTCACCCGGGCCTGCGTGTTCAGCTCGATCGGCAGCCCGTTTCCGCCCGCGTCCACCGCCCGCAGCGCGCACACCAGCGTCGACACCGACGCCCCGCCGCCCACGTTCGACACCGCGACCAGCCGGTCCTTGATCGACTTGGGCAGGTTGTTGGACTCGTCGGTGATGATCAGGATGTGCGGCACCTGGTGCGAACTGGGAACCTTGTCGTCGTCCTCGCTGTCCATGAGGTCGTCGTAGCCGATCACCCGCGCCGGAATCCCCGCGATGGCCATGTCGAGCATGCGGATGGCCTCTTCCTCGTCGGTGGCCACCCAGTCGATCGCGGGACGGTCGACCTCGCCGGCCAGCCACGGCTTCAGGTAGGGCTTGAACACGCCGCCGCCTTTGAAGTCCACGCCCCAGATCAGCACGTCGTCGCAGGCCAGGATCTGTGACATGAGGGTGACGAGCTGGTTGGATTTCCCGGACCGCTTCTGGCCGATGAGGATGCCCGACGCCCACTTCAAGTTGACCTCGGCGTACTGCCCGTCGGGGGTGATACCGAAGCGGATGGGGTCGTAGAAGGTGGCCTTGTCGAAGTCGCCCGGCAGGGGCAGGTCCTCGGCCAGGACGTTGACGGTGGTGATGTCCAAGATGACCTCGCGGGCCGTCCCACCTGCACGGACTTCGATGCCGCACCCGGTGGGCAGGTTCGCGTCCGAGACGAGCTCCAGGCGCTTGGCGGAGATGTCCGTCCACCGGTACCCGCCCGACGGCAACTCGATGAGCAGCGAATACCCGGTCTCCCGAGTCTCGTTGGGCTCACCGGGCACGGGACGCTTCCACGGGTCGATGCCAGTGACCTTCACCCCGGGAATGTGGCACACCCGCTTGATGCGGACTGCCCATTCCCCGGCAATCCCGTCCTTGCGCTCCTCCTCCGCCACCAACGCCTGGTGTTCGCGGACGTTCTCGGTGTGCACCGCCGCGGCCTGCGCCGCCACCACCGCCACCGCGGTACCGGTAGCGAGAGTGGCGATACCGTCCACCGAGTAGGGGGTGGCGGTCGCGAGCGCCTGCCACGTCCACCATCCGTGGAATCCCCACGCCCCCAGATGGGTGAGGCGGGCGAACACCGGCAGGCGCCGCTTGACATCCATCGCCAGGGTGAGCAGCCCGCACGCACCCGCACCCGCCGCCGCATACCAGGGCGACAGGCCCACCACGTCACCCCACCCGGCCACCGCCAGGGACGTGCACGCCGCCGTGAACGGCCCCGACACGGGCCCGTAGTGGCCCCACTCGATCGCCTTCTGCTTGCGCTTCTTGCCCACCGCTACCCCTCTCCTTCCGCTACCGGTGGCTACCGCTGGTTGTGGGCGTGATCCCACTTGTGGCCGTTCGGGCGGACATCCTCACGCAGTCGCACCAGGTCATCCCGGTGCAAGTCCTCGACCATCGGCCGCAGGTGTGCCGCGGCCAAGCCGATGTTGGCCTGACCCGCAGCGATCCCCGCGATGAAGTCGCTGATGCGCGGATCCAGGGGCTGCTCCTGAAGCGCCGACACAGCGAGGTTGTTGATGCCGTTCGCGACGACGTCCAGCGCCTGCGGAAGGGCGTCCAAGCCCTCCACGTAGTCCAACATGCCCTCCTCGTTGTAAGCGCTCAGCGCGTTCGCGAGCTCGTGGGCCGCGAGCATGACCCTGTGGTGCGAAGCTCCGGACATACGGCGTGCCACCTCGTTCCCCGGCTTGGCGCCGGATCGGCCGGGCTCGAACCCGGACCTGTACTTGGACTTCTCGTTCTTGCGCTTGCCCCTCAGGAGCAGCTCCGACCAGGCGCCGGCCAGGTACGCTCCGGCGCGCTTGGCGTGCGGGGACACCCACCGCCACGCCTTTTTGCTGATGGCCCACAGTCCGGCGGAGAGGGCGCCGATTCCGGCTCCGAGCAGGGCCACGCCCCTCCCGGCGCGCAGCACCATGCGGCCTCCTGGGGTGCGGGACAGGCGGCGCCGAGCGCGGGCTCGCAACCGCTCCCCGAGAGTGGCCGGCCGCCCGGCCACGGCACGCAGGCCGCGCCGGGCAGCGGCGCGCTCCCTCCCGGTGAGCCCGTCGCTACCAGGGCGGGCGCCACCCCACCGGCGCCTACCGGTACGACCCCCGGCAGCCCTACCGCCACCGGCGCCGGGCCACCACCGGGATCCGCCGGTAGCGCGCGGGCCGATACCGCCGTGGCGGCGACCGAACGCCGCACCCCCACCAGTACCGCGACCGCCACCGAACCGGCGACCACCGGTAGCACCACCCCTACCGGACCACCCCGGACGGCTACCGGTGCCGCCCGGACGGGCCGCACTACCGCGACGCCCCGAGTAGCCGACACCGCTACCGCCCGTCCGCCCCGGGGACTGGCGCAGGCTGGCAGCGGCCATACGACGGCCGCCCACCATGCCGCGCGCCACCCCCGCCGAGCGGGCCGCATGCGACCGGGTACTACCGGTACGGGCACGGGGCAGCCCCCGACCCATCCGGGACGAAGCGGCCATGGCCCGCAGCCCCCTACCGGTACGGCGCATCTTCGGGGGCCTACCGGTACGGGACGCACGGATACGGGCGCCTACCAGTAGCGCCCCACCGGCCGCTGCCACCGCCCCGCCGGCCACCAGCCCCAGGGGGCCGAACGCCGAGAACACAGCAGCCGACGAGGCGGCGGTAGCGGACAGGGTGCTACCGGCCACCGGCACCACCCCCACCGGGCTACCAGTACCGGTGGCAGTGGTGGTGGCGGTATCGGTAGGGGTGGTGGACTCAGAAGCGGTAGTGGTGTCCTCGCTCATCCGGTGGCCTCCGACTCAGCGCGGAGCTTCTGGTGCAGCGGGTGGGCCTTCTTCATGCCAACCCCCAGCGCCTGCCGGAAAGCGTTCAACGACATACCCGGGGAGTACACCTCCCGAGCCTTCGCCTCCAGCTCCAGCGGAGACACGGCAGGACGAGAAGTCCTCGGAGGCGCTCCGAAGCCCAGCATCGACAGGTGATCCGTTGCCTCACCCTGCGGTGGGCGAGGCGCAGGCAGCCCGGACAGGTCGTCCGGGACCTCGCCGGCGGGCAGGGCGAACTGGATGGGCTGGGCTGCGCGGATCTCCCGAATCAGCTCCATGCGCTGCTTCACCGTCGCCGCCTCCTCCCGCTCCGCTTCCCGCTGTTCCTTCGCGTCCCGGCGGATCTTCGCGAGCTTCAGCTTGTGGTCCCGCTCGGCCTGGGCGTCCGCGAGCCGCACCTCGGCGTCAGCCAGGTCCTCCTCGTGCTTGGCCTGCTGGAGCTTCTCCGCGACGATGCGCTTCTGGTCGTGAGTCGGGTCCGTGGACAGCTCCGCCTCCCGCTGCGCCTTCTCGGCGGCGGCGACGCGGTCTGCTTCAGCCTGCGCGGCCTCCGCGGCGGCCTGCGCGAGGCGGGCGTTGAGAGCGAGGTGCCACAGGCCCTTGGCGACCAGCGGGACCAGGCCCAGGCCGGCGAGCACCGGCAGGATCGTGTAGGCGTGGTAGCCGACCAGCAGGGCGGCGACGAGCGCGATCAGCCAGCCGGTGATCTTCGCGGGCTTGGCGACCTGCGGGGCGATCCACGCGATCGCGACCGCCGACACTAGCGCCACATCCAGCACCACACCCGCCACGAGCCCGACGGGCAGCGGGGCGGGGATCATGTCGATCAGCGACCATGCCGTCCACACCAGCGACGCAGCGGACGGGACAGCGGCGATCGCGACCGTCGCCCGGGCGGAACCGGGAGCGGCGCGCACCCCCTCCGGGGCTCCGGACGGGATCAGAAGACGTCGCCAAAACCCCTGGTTGCGGCTGGTTTCACTGCTCTGTACGGTGTTCATCATCGTCCTCCAGTAGGGCGGTAGCGGCCCGGCCCGGACAATTCAGGTGTCCGGGGCGGGCCGTCTTCGTGTGTCAGATGAGGCCGTTGACCTCGCCCACCAGGGCGTTCATCAACCGGCCGAGCGATTCGGCTCCGGCGACCACCAGGTCCAGGCCGGTGCCGACCAGGCCCGCCACCGACTCCGGGTACCGCAGCACCCACAGCACGACGGCGAGGATCAGACCCCATGTGAGGGCCTGGCTGAGGCACCCGCGGATCACGTCCGGTCCTCCTGGGTCACTCCCAGTCCCGCCAGCACCGCCGCGAGCTTGCGAGCCGCCTCCGTGCCCGGATCGGGCAGCGACACCGACGCCGACACCAGCCCGGTGCACCCCTGCTCCGTCACCGTCAGCTCCTCGCCCACCAGGGTGATCCGCCGCCCCGACGGGTCGACGTAGGAGAAGTCACCACCCCCGACCAGGCGCCCGCCCGACACGGTTTCGCGGGTGTCGCCGTACAGGGCGCGCACCTTACGCATCACCCGCCCGTCAGCGACCTGGACCACGGTGTCGAAGAACCCCGCGTCCGGTTGGTAGGGCCTCTCCAGGACCGAGAGGATCTCCGCCCACACCGGCTCCAGGCCGGGGGAGGCCTCCCACTCCTCCTCGGTGACCTCTCCGCGGGCGTAGGCGAAGGTGCGCTCCGCGAGCTCCTGCACCTCGCTGGGGGTGTACCAGCGGGCGTCGGTGGCCTCCTCCTCGGCGCGCACCACGGTGCCCGACCAGCGGGTCGCCACGTACACCTGCCAGTCGTGGCCACCGGACGGGTGCGGGACGTCGGCGCCGCACCGACTCTGGTGCCACTGGATGTAGACGCGCCGCAGATCCTCCTCGGTGACGGTCAGGCCGACCTCCTCGCGGGTCTCCGCGATGGCGGCGTTCAGGTGGGTGTAGTCGGGGTTCTCGTCGCGGACGTGGCCGGCGACGGGGGCGATCCCGGACGGGGCGTGGGCGCGGGTGATCATCAGCAGGCGGTCATCGGCGTCGAAGATGAGGACGCCGACGGACATGCCATCGCACTTGTAGAGCATCGGGGTTCTCCTTCTCGGGGGGTGGACCGTCTGGTCCCCTTGCCGCCCCAGGACGGTGGGGCGGCGCGGGCACCACACGGGCGCGTCAGGAGGAACGGCGAGCCTGGTCAGCCTCGGTGATCTGCCGGGCGACCATCTCCGCGGGAGCAGCAGGACGGAACGTCCACGTGAACCCGCCGGCCAGCAGCAGAGCTACGGCGGCGAGGAGGGCGGGGTGCGCGAGAGCGAGCTCCATCGCGCGGGAGAGAGCGTCAAGGGCGCCCGGGGGTATGGTGGTCACAGCTCGAATCTCCTGTTCAGGCAGGTGCTTCGGGTCAGGGTCCGTTCGGCGTTGCAGTCGCCAGAACGGGCCCGTTTTACGCTGTGACTAACGGATGTTGAAGCC
>NZ_JBEXTT010000032.1:0-67856 GCF_040614155.1 Nocardiopsis sp. NPDC006139 | reverse complement strand
GAGGATGTGGGTCGGGTGATCATTTCGCGGGAGACGGTGATCGACAACGTGAATCCGACGATCGTGCCGCGGGCGCAGATCGAGCCCGAGCACCGAGAGAAGTCCGCCTGAGCCCTCCGCCTCAGCACAAGATGAGGACGGCGCCCTCCCGTCGGGGGCGCCGTCCTCTCTTTCCGTTCCGGGGCCGTTCCCAGGGCGTGTTCGAGGGGCGCCTTCGCGTGGCCCGGCGCTCGTGCCGGGCGCCGGGAACGGCCGCGAGGCGATCTCCCGCAAGCCGTCCGGCGGGACCGGCCCGGGGACGGCCGTCCGGGCACAGGCGGCCCGACGGCCCGGACCCGGGATGATCCGCCGAACGCGTCCTAGTCCTCGTTCTCGAGGACGGCCTCCATGCGCTCGATCTCGGTGTTCTGCTCGGCGATGAGGTCGTTGGCCATCCTCATCACCGTCTGGTCCTTGCCGTTCTCCAGGACCTCCTCGGCCATGGTCACCGCGCCGCGGTGGTGGGCCGTCATCAGCTCCACGAACAGCCGGTCGAACTCGTCGCCGTCGGCGGCCTCCAGCCGGCCCATGTCCTCCTCGGAGACCATGCCCGGCATGTCCTCGTGGTCCACCTGGAGGTCGCAGGCGGGGACCTCGCCCCCGCCGTGGTGGTCGCCGTCCCCCTCCAGCCCGCAGAAGTTCTGGTGGGCGGGGTTCTCCCGGGCCGGGCCGAAGACGTTCGTCTCCAGCCAGCTCTCCATGGCGGTGATCTCCGGGCCCTGGGCGGCGCTGATCCGCTCGGCGATGCCGCCGATGCCCTCGCGCCGGTGGCGCTCGGGGACCAGGTCGGTCATCTCCAGGGCCTGGGCGTGGTGCTCGATCATCTTCACCAGGTAGACGACGTCGGCCTCGTTGTGTCCCTGCTCCTCGGCCAGGGCGGCGATCTGGTCGGCCGTGGCCGGGGAGGACGACTCGCCGGGGGCGCCGGGGGCGATGACGTTCGCCGACTCCTGCGGCTGCTCGTCCTCCCCGGTGCAGGCCGAGGTTCCCAGGAGTACGAGGGCGGTTCCTGCCGCGAGTACCAGGCGACGCACGGGGTGTCCTCCAAGAACGGGGGTGTGGGGCGGGCCCGGGGGCTGTGCGCCGCCTCCGGCGCGGCGGGCCGGTCGGAGGAGAACGCTCTGCTGGGCTTTCTACTCACTGTCCGGGTGTTTTGTCCACCCTTGGGGGCGTGTCTCCATCGTTTTGTTCGCTCCGCGTGTCCCGGCCGTCCCGTATGCCAGATCTGGCGCCTGTGCGCACATGGCGGCGTTTCTGCTGGTCCGTTGGCTATGGGGGGAGTACAACACAAAGTAGGCGATTTGTTGCTCTTTGTGTCGGAGGTGGGCCGTGGGCGGGGGGACGGGGCGAGGGGAGGGGCCGGGTCGCGCGCTCCTGCGCGGGGGCGGCGCCGGCGCGGCCGCGGTCCTGCTGGCCGCCGCGACCGCGGTCCCCGGGGCGGCGGTCGCGGAACAGGAGGTCTCCGCCGAGGGCGTGGTCCGGGTGGGCGGCCTGCCCCGGCCCGCGCCGCTGGACCGGGAGGGCGCCTTCAACTCCGACCTGGCGTTCACCGGCGACCACGCCATCGGCGGCAACTACGACGGCTTCGTCGTCTACGACATCTCCGACCCGACCCGGCCCCGGGTGGTGTCCACGGTCCTGTGCCCGGGCGGGCAGGGCGACGTGTCGGTCAGCGGCGACCTGCTGTACTTCTCCGTCGACTACCCCCGCGCCGGCGACGAGTGCGGCGCTCCGGCGGCACCGGCCACCGAGGCCGGCGCGTTCGAGGGCATCCGGATCTTCGACATCTCCGACAAGGAGAACCCGCAGTACGTGGCGGCGGTGCGCACCGACTGCGGCTCGCACACCAACACCCTCGTTCCGGGTGAGGACGGCGAGAGCGACCTCGTCTACGTGTCGTCGTACTCGCCCTCGCCGGACTTCCCCGACTGCCGGCCGCCGCACGACAAGATCACCGTCATCGAGGTGCCGCACGACGACCCGGCCTCGGCCGCGATCGTCAACGAGCCGGTGCTCTTCCCCGACGGCGGGGCCGAGTCCACCACCGGCTGCCACGACATCACGGCCTATCCCGAGCGCGGCATCGCGGCCGCCGCCTGCCTGGGCGACGGGCTGCTGCTCGACATCTCCGACCCGGTGGAGCCGCGGGTGCTCGACCGGGTGCGGGACCCGAATTTCGCCTTCTGGCATTCGGCGACGTTCACCGACGACGCCCGGTACGTCCTGTTCACCGATGAGCTGGGCGGGGGGAGCGCCGCCGTCTGCACCGAGGGGGCCGGACCCGAACGCGGGGCGAACGCGGTCTATTCACTCAACGGTTCCGGGGGCCAATGGGAACTCGATTTCAGGAGCTACTACAAACTGCCGCGCCATCAGACCGAAACCGAGAACTGTGTGGCGCACAACGGCTCGCTGATCCCCGTTCCGGGGCGGGACTACTTCGTCCAGTCGTGGTACCAGGGCGGGGTCTCCGTCATCGACCTGACCGACCCCGAGCGCCCGGAGGAGATCGGCCACTTCGACCGGGGTCCCTGGGATCCCCAGGCCCTGCGCACCGCGGGTTCCTGGTCGGCGTACTACTACAACGGGCACGTCTACTCGTCCGACATCCGGAACGGGCTCGACGTCCTCCGGCTCACCGACCCGCGCCTGGAACAGGCACAGGGCGTGGTCATGGAGGAGTTCAACCCCCAGTCGCAAACGTCCTTTTCCGGACATGGACAACACCCGTAACAACGGTCGCCACCTGGGAGAACGCGGAAGCGTACACGGGGGCGCGGGGAACCGCCGACCCGGGCGGCGCACCACCGACCCCCGAAGGAACCTAGGCACCGTGCGTAGCCGGATGGGGTCGTGTGGACAGTGTGTTAACTGGTGTGTTTCTTTTGTTCCCCCCTATACAGATAGATGTTGAAGTGTGTACTTTCTTCCTGTTCAGCGCCAGACCCGAACAGGAGCCCCCATGGCGTCCTCCCCCATGCCAACCCCTCCGCCGCGTTCGTGGAGATCCACGCTGAAGAGGGGAGCGGTCGCCCTCACCGGCGCCACCGCCCTCGTCGCGTCCCTCCTCGCCCCCTCCGCCGCCTCCGCCGACCCGGCCTTCACCAGTGACGCGGAGACCAGCGCCAACGTCACGCACATCGCCAACGTCCCCAAGACCGAGGTGATGAGCGACTTCAACTCCGACCTGGCGTTCACCGGCGACTACGCCATCGGCGGCAACTACAACGGGTTCGTCATCTACGACATCTCCACCCCGGAGAGCCCGACGGTCGTCTCCGAGGTCCTGTGCCCGGGCGGCCAGGGCGACGTGTCGGTCAGCGGCGACCTGCTGTACTTCTCCGTCGACTACGCCCGCGCCAGCGACGAGTGCGGCGCCCCCTCGGTGCCCACCAGCGACCCGAACGGGTTCGAGGGCATCCGGATCTTCGACATCTCCGACAAGGAGAACCCGGAGTACGTGGCGGCGGTGCGCACCGACTGCGGCTCGCACACCAACACCCTCGTCCCGGGCAAGGACGGCGAGCACGAGTACATCTACGTCTCCTCGTACTCCCCGTCGGCGAACTTCCCCAACTGCCAGCCGCCGCACGACAAGATCTCGATCATCGAGGTCCCCATCGACGACCCGGCCTCCGCGCAGGTCATCGACGCGCCCGTCCTCTTCCCCGAGGGCGGCTACCGCAACACCAGCGGCTGCCACGACATCACCGTCTACCCGAAGCACGACATCGCCGCGGGCGCCTGCATGGGCGACGGCATCCTGATGGACATCTCCGACCCGGCCGCCCCGGTCGTCACCGACGTCGTCCAGGACACCAACTTCGCGTTCTGGCACTCGGCGACGTTCACCAACGACGGCGCCACCGTGATGTTCACCGACGAGCTCGGCGGAGGTGGCGGCGCGACCTGCCTGGAGAGCATCGGCTCCGAGCGCGGCGCCAACGCCATCTACACCATCGACGGCTTCAAGAAGGGCGAGCCCGAGCTGTCCTTCGAGGGCTACTTCAAGATCCCGCGCATGCAGGGCAGCACCGAGAACTGCGTGGCGCACAACGGCTCGCTCATCCCGGTCCCGGGCCGCGACTTCTTCGTCCAGTCCTGGTACCAGGGCGGCGTCTCCGTCATCGACTTCAACGACCCGTCCGACCCGCAGGAGATCGGCTACTTCGACCGGGGCCCGATCGATGACGACCGCCTCGTGCTCGGCGGCTCCTGGTCGGCCTACTACTACAACGGCTACGTCTACTCCTCGGACATCACCCGGGGCCTGGACGTCATCAAGCTGGAGGACCCGCGCTTCCGTGTGGCCGAGCAGGTCCACATGAGCGAGTTCAACCCGCAGTCGCAGCCGGAGTACCGCCCGGGAAGGGGCAACGGCCGCTGACCGCCCCCGAAGACGCCCCCGGCCCCCCGGGGCAGGGGCGGGTGACGTGAGAGGGGCCGCGGCCGTGCACGCCGCGGCCCCTTCACGTACCCCTCGAACACCCCCTAGTGCACAGGAGTCCCGATGCCTGTACCCCGCAACAGGAGAGGCCTGAGCCGTTCCGTCGCCCTGGCGGCGACGGCCGCGGCCTCTCTGCTCGTGGGCCTGCTCGGCCCGGCGACCGCGTACGCGGACACGCCCCCGGCCGACTCGATCCACAGTGCCAACATCGAGCACGTGGCCTACGTGCCCAAGCCCTCCACCGTCCGCAACGTCAACTCCGACCTGGCGTTCACCGGCGACTACGCCATCGGCGGCAACTACGACGGCTTCGTCATCTACGACATCTCCGACCCCGAGAACACCAGGGTCCTGACCGAGGTGCTGTGCCCGGGCGGGCAGGGCGACGTGTCGGTCAGCGGCGACCTGCTGTACTTCTCCGTCGACTACGCCCGCGCGAGCGACGAGTGCGGCGCCCCGGCCGTGCCGACCAGCGACCCGAACGGGTTCGAGGGCATCCGGATCTTCGACATCTCCGACAAGGAGAACCCGGAGTACGTGGCGGCGGTGCGCACCGACTGCGGCTCGCACACCAACACCCTGGTCCCGAGCAAGGACGGCGAGAGCGACCTCATCTACGTGTCGTCCTACTCGCCCTCGTCCAACTTCCCCAACTGTCAGCCGCCGCACGACAAGATCACCATCATCGAGGTGCCGCACGACGACCCGGCCTCGGCCGCGATCGTCAACGAGCCGGTGCTCTTCCCCGACGGCGGCAACCACGACCAGGACGGCCTGCTGCTGCCCACCCAGGGCTGCCACGACATCACCGTCTACGCCGAGAAGGACATCGCCGCGGGCGCCTGCATGGGCGACGGCATCCTGATGGACATCTCCGACCCCGTGAACCCGGTGGTCACCGAGGTCGTCCAGGACCCGAACTTCGCCTTCTGGCACTCGGCGACGTTCACCAACGACGCCCGCAACGTGGTGTTCACCGACGAGCTCGGCGGCGGCGGGGCCCCGACCTGCACCGAGGAGATCGGCGGCCAGCGCGGCGCCAACGCCATCTACACCATCAACGGCACCGACGCGGCGCCGGAGATGGACTTCGCCAGCTACTACAAGATCGACCGGCACCAGGGCGACCAGGTCTGCGTGGCGCACAACGGCTCGCTCATCCCGGTCCCGGGCCAGGACTTCTTCGTCCAGTCCTGGTACCAGGGCGGCGTGTCCATCATGGACTTCAACAACCCGAGGAAGCCGAAGGAGATCGCCTTCTTCGACGTGGACTCCCGGGTCGAGGAGGGTGTCCTGGACAACGACACCTGGTCGACGTACTACTACAACGGCTACATCTACTCCAACGACATCACCCGGGGCCTCGACGTCCTGAAGGTGACCGATCCGCGCCTGCGGGCGGCCGAGCGCATCACGTTCGACGAGCTCAACCCGCAGAACCAGGAGAGCTACCGGCCCGGCCGCTAGGCCCTGACCGGTCCACTCCGTGAAGGCGGGGGCGGCGCCCGCGGGCGCCGCCCCCGCCCCCTTGCCCGGGCCGGTCAGCCGAAGAGGCGGTCGGTCGGCACGTCCAGGACCTCGGTCATCCGGCCCGTGAAGTAGACCGTGCCCAGCGCCAGCACCCGGTCGCCCAGGGCGGCCACCCGTGCGGGGGAGAGGGCGGCGGCGTCCACACGGCCCCAGTGCGCGGGCGGGGCGTACTCGAACCGCAGGTGCGCCTCGGGCAGGCGCACCATGGTGACCGGCAGGTCGCCCAGCACCGCCACGGCGCCGGAGACGTCCTTGTGGTCGGGCAGGCACAGCAGCACGTGGTCCACCCCGCCCCAGGCGGCGCGCGCGTGGGCCAGCGCCGCGGCCACCCCCACCCGGTCGATCGCCGAGTCCACGATGGCCTCCGCCCCGGGCGCGCCCGGAACCGGGTGCCGCGACAACCGGGCGGGCAGCCGCAGGGTGCGCAGCACCGCGTGCAGCCGGCCCGGGTCCAGCGGGCCCCGGCCCAGGTGCTCCAGCATCCGGGCGGCCGCGGCCGTGCCCAGCACGCCCGAGGCGGCCGACAGCCCCGGCGGGCGCAGGTCCGCGGGCGGCTCCGTCCCGGGCGCCTCCGGGTCGGCGACCTCGGCCCGTACCCGGCCCCCGGTCGCCTCCTCCAGAGCGGCGTCCACGGCCGCGGCCACCTCCGGGGTCTGCGGCAGCCGGACCAGGCGCCGGGTGCGCTCGCCGGCCACGCGCGCCTTCTCGCGGGCGATCTCGGTCACGGTGTCCCCAAGGATCCCCACGTGTTCGGCGAAGACCGCGCCAAGGGCGACCACCTCCGGGCCGATCAGCCGCAGCTCGTCGCGGTGGCCGCCCATCCCGGCCTCCAGCACGCACACGTCGGCGCCGACGTCGCGGGCGTGCAGCAGGGCCGCGACGAGGAACACCCCGCTCGGCGCCAGGTACCCGCCGGACTCCGCCGGGCCGGGCAGGCCGCGCCGTGCCCGGTCGATCCGCGCGCCCAGGGAGTCCAGCACCCCGTCGGAGACCGAGGCCCCGTCCACCCGCACCCGCTCCCGGTAGGAGCGGAAGCTCGGCCCGGTGGCCAGCACGGTCCGCAGCCCCGCGGAGGACAGGGCGGCCGCCGCCGTGGTGGCCGTGGTGCCCTTGCCCTTGGAGCCGACCACTCCCAGCACCGGGGGCCGCGCGTCGTCCAGGTCCAGCGCGCGCATCAGCTCCCGGGCGCGCTCCAGGCTGCGGGCCGAGCCGGCGGCGCGGCCGGCCCACTCGGAGAAGAAAGGGTCAAGGTCGGGCATGCCCCCAGTATGCTCCCGGCCATATCGGGGTCCGGACCCCGTACCCGGAGGTCACGCCCCGGCCGGGCCGCGTACACTGACGCGGTGTGTACACCCCGACTCCGACCTCTCAGCAGCCGTGAGTGAGGACCGCGCCGACGCGCGCTACGCCGAAGTGACGGCGCAGATCCTCGCCCGGGCGCCCGAGACCGACATCGACCCCCGCTTGGACCGCGTCCGCACCCTGCTGGACCTCTTGGGCGATCCACAGCGGAACTTCCGGGTCATCCACGTCACGGGCACCAACGGCAAGACCTCCACCGCCCGCATGATCGACGCGCTCATGCGCGCCCGGGGGCTGCGCACGGGCCGCTACACCAGCCCGCACCTGCGCACCGTCCGGGAACGCATCGTCGTCGACGGGGAGCCCGTCTCCCAGGAGCGGTTCGTCGAGACCTTCGACGACATCCGCCCCTACATCGAGATGGCCGACGAGATGAACGACGCTCCCCTGTCGTTCTTCGAGATCCTGACGGTGATGGCCTACGCGGTCTTCGCCGACACCCCGGTCGACGTGGCCGTCGTCGAGGTGGGCATGGGAGGCCGCTGGGACGCCACCAACGTGGTGGACGGCGACGTCGCGGTGATCACACCCATCGGTATCGACCACACCGACTACCTGCCCGACACCGTCGAGGGCATCGCCGAGGAGAAGGCTGGCATCATCAAGCCCGACTCCGTCGCGGTGATCGCCCAGCAGCCGGTGGCCGCGGCCGAGGTCCTGCTGCGCAACGCGTCCGAGGTCGGCGCCCGGGTGGCCCGCGAGGGCATGGAGTTCGGGGTGCTGGGCCGCGAGGTCGCGGTGGGCGGACAGCAGATCGCCGTCAAGGGGCTCACCGCGAGCTACGAGAACCTCTTCCTGCCGATGTTCGGCGCCCACCAGGCGTCGAACGCCGCCGTGGCCGTGGCCGCGGTCGAGGCGTTCGCCGCCGCGGGCGAGGACGCGGCCGGCCTGGACCCCGGCATCGTCGCCGAGGCCCTCGCCGGGGTCGATTCCCCCGGGCGTCTGGAGGTGGTGCGCACCAGCCCCACCGTCATCGCGGACGCCGCCCACAACCCGGCCGGAATGATCGCGACGGCCGCGGCCGTGGAGGAGTCCTTCGGCTTCTCCCGCCTGGTGGGCGTGGTCGCGATCATGGCCGACAAGGACGTCGAAGGGATCCTGGATCCCCTGGAACCGTTGCTCGACGAGATCGTCGTCACCCGCAACTCCTCACCCCGCTCCCTCGACCCGGAGTCCCTGGCCGCCATCGCGGTGGGCATCTTCGGCGAGGACCGCGTCCACCTGGCGCCCCGACTCGACGACGCGATCGACCTGGCAGTGGGCCGGGCCGAGGACGACGGCGAGTTCGGCGGCTCCGGGGTGCTCGTCACCGGCTCGGTGGTCACCGCGGGCGACGCGGTCCACCTGCTGCGCGGCGCGGGGGAGTAGCGGGCCGACGCGCTCTCATTACGAAGGGAATTCCCACCGTGCGTGTCGTCTGCGCCGTCGTTCTGGCCTTCGAGGTCATCGTCATCGGCCTCTTCATCCCCGTGGCCGTGACCCTGGCGGGCATGGACCCCGCCTTCGCCGGAGGCCTGTGGGGCACCATGGCCGTCGCGGCCCTGGTGCTCGCCGGGCTCCAGAAGCACCGCTGGGCCCACTACGCGTCCTGGGCGCTCCAGGCCGTGTTCCTGTTCACCTCGTTCATGCTCCCGGGGGGCATGCTGGTCGCCGTGGTCTTCGTGTCCCTGTGGGTGACCGGCGTCATCCTGGGCCGCCGGACCGACGAGATGAAGGCCGCCCACCAGGCGCGGGCCGAGGCCGAGGCCGCCCGGGAGGCCGAGACGGCCGTCGGTGCCTCGTCGGAGTCCCGAACGCGATAGTGTGACGCACGTTTCCGCGTGCACAGACGCCGTGGGCGTCGTGCCCTCGCGCCACGCGGAGTCCAGTGAGGAGCTGAATCGCACGTGGAACGCACTCTCGTTCTCATCAAGCCGGACGGCGTCCGCCGCAGCATCGTCGGCGAGGTCATCTCGCGCATCGAGCGCAAGGGCCTGAGGATCGTCGCGATGGAGCTGCGCACGCTCGACGCCGAGACCGCCAAGACCCACTACGAGGAGCACGCCGAGCGGCCGTTCTTTGGCTCCCTGGTGGAGTTCATCACCGGCGGCCCGCTGGTGGCGCTGGTGGTCGAGGGCGAGCGCGCCGTCGAGGCGTTCCGCGCACTGGCCGGCGCGACCGACCCGGTCACCGCCTCCCCGGGCACCATCCGCGGCGACTTCGCCCTGGAGGTGCAGCAGAACATCGTGCACGGCTCGGACTCCACCTACTCCGCCGAGCGCGAGATCAAGCTGTTCTTCCCCGACCTGGGCTGACGCCGGTCGCCGGAACCGAGGCCGAAGGGCCGCCCCCGCCGGGGGCGGCCCTTCGCGCCGTTCGGGGGGCGATTGCGCCGAACCCCCCGCACTCCGGGGGCCGCGCGGCTACGCTGTGCTTCCCGGAACCCCCGCCCGGCCCGGGCCCTCCCGCGCCCGGGGACACTCCCGGAGCCCCCGGGCCCGTCTCCCACCGTCCCCGCGGCCGACGGCGCCGACGGCGCCGCACTTCCGTCCGCGCGCCGCGGACGCGGAGAAGACAACGATTCGGTGTGTTTGCGTAACCAACTAAGTGCCGACCGTTACGATACGGGGGACTGAATACCTATCGTGCCGGAACGACTACGTATGGTCGCCCCGTGCAACCACGTCCGACACGGCGCCTCTGAGGACGTTACATGCCGAACAACCTTGCTTTTCTCGGCCGGGACATGGCCGTCGACCTGGGGACCGCCAACACGCTCGTGTACGTGCGTGGCCGCGGCATCGTCCTGAACGAACCCTCGGTCGTCGCCCTCAACACCTCGACCGGCAAGATCGTCGCCGTGGGCATCGAGGCCAAGCAGATGATCGGCCGCACCCCGACCAACATCACCGCCATCCGCCCGCTCAAGGACGGCGTCATCGCCGACTTCGAGATCACCGAGCGGATGCTGCGCTACTTCATCCAGAAGATCCACCGCCGCCGCCACTTCGCCAAGCCCCGCATCATCGTCGCGGTCCCCAGCGGTATCACCTCCGTGGAGCACCGCGCGGTCAAGGAGGCCGGGTACCAGGCGGGCGCGCGCCGGGTCTACATCATCGAGGAGCCCATGGCCGCCGCCATCGGCGCCGGGCTCCCCGTCCACGAACCGACCGGCAACATGGTCGTGGACATCGGCGGCGGCACCACCGAGGTCGCCGTCATCTCCATGGGCGGCATCGTCACCTCCCAGTCCATCCGGGTCGGCGGCGACGAGCTGGACCAGGCGATCATGACCTTCGTCAAGAAGGAGTACTCCCTGATGATCGGGGAGCGCACCGCCGAGGAGCTCAAGCTCGCCATCGGCTCGGCCTATCCGACCGGGGCCGAGGAACTGCACGCCGAGGTGCGCGGCCGCGACCTCATCAGCGGCCTGCCCAAGACCATCGTCATGTCCGAGTCCGACGTCCGCCAGGCCGTCGAGGAGCCCGTCACCGCCATCATCGACGCGGTCCGCACCAGCCTCGACAAGTGCCCGCCCGAGCTGTCCGGCGACATCATGGACCGCGGCATCGCCGTCACCGGGGGCGGGGCCCTGCTGCGGGGCCTGGACGAGCGCCTCCTGCACGAGACCGGGATGCCCATCCACGTGGCGGACAACGCCCTGGACTCGGTCGCCATCGGCTCCGGCACCTGCGTGGAGAACTACGAGCGCCTCCACCAGGTCCTCGTCCCCGAGCGGCGGCGCTGATGCTGCGCGACAGCCCGAGGTCCCGGCTCACCCTGACGGTGCTCGTCGTCCTGTCGGTGGTCCTGCTCGTCCTGGACGGCCGCCAGGGCCAAAACCCGGTCACCGCGGCGGCCCGCGCGGGCGGCGAACTGGTCTTCGCCCCCGCCGCCGCGGGCGTGGGGTACGTCGCCGCGCCGGTCGGCGACCTCTACGACACCGTACGGCGCGCCCCCGGGGCCTCCGAACGCATCGCGGAACTCGAGGCGGCCAACGCCGGCCTGAAGGAGGAGCTGCACGCCGCCCGCCTCGACGAGGACCGCGCCGAGCGCCTCGACGAGCTCCTGCACCTGTCCGGGATGGGCGGCTACGAGATCGTCCCGGCCCAGGCGGTCACCCGAACCACACCGCGCGGCTACGCCGACGTCGCCACCATCGACGCCGGGACCGAGTCCGGGATCGCCCCGGACATGACCGTGGTCAACGGCCAGGGGCTGGTCGGCCGGGTCATCGAGGCCGGCCCGCGCACCGCCACGGTGCTGCTCGCCACCGACGTCACCTCCGCGGTCGGCGCCCGCCTGGAGTCGACCCGCAAGATCGGCGTCGTCACCGGGGGCACCGTGCCCGGCGGGCCCGAGGCCGACCTCACCCTGGAGCTGTTCGACATGGAGGCGCCCGTGGAGGCCGGGGACCGGCTGGTCACCCTCGGCTCGCACGAGGGGGCGCCGTTCGTCCCCGGCGTGCCCATCGGCACCGTCGAGGAGGTGCAGGCCGCCCCGGGGGCGCTCAGCCGGCTCGCGGTGCTGACGCCCGCGGTCGACTTCGCCTCGCTGGACACGGTCGGCGTCGTCGTCGCCGGCCCGGCCGAGGACCCCAGGGACTCCGTGCTCCCGCCCAAGCCCGACGCACCCGAGAGGGAGAAGTAGCCATGAGGTCCGCCGTGACCCTGCTCTCGGTGGCCGCGGTCGTGCTCGTCCAGGCGGTGGTCGTCAACCGGCTGCCGTTCGGCGCGCTCTCCGACGGCGGCCCCGGCCCCGACCTGGCCGTGGCCGCCATCGTGGCCCTGGCCCTGACCACCGCCCCCGCCGCCGCCGCGGGCTGGGGGTTCGGCATCGGCCTGGCCCTGGACGTGCTGCCCCCGGCCGACCACGCGATCGGCCGCTACGCCTTGATCCTGTGCCTGGCCGGGTACCTGGTGTCGCTGGTCCACCGCAACACCGGGGCGCCCGGCGGGGTCGGCGCCCGCACCTCGCGCCTGTTCGCCCTGGGCGCCGTCCTGGCCACCTCGCTCGGCGTCGGCCTGGCCTACGCCGGGCTGGGCGTGCTCATGGGCGACCCGCGCACGGGCCTGCCCGACATCGTGGTCGCCGTCGGCGTCGGCGCGGCGCTCACCCTGGTGGTCGCCCCGCTGGTGACCCTGCCCCTGCTGTGGCTGCGCGAGTCCCTGTCGGACCACGAGTTCGCCACCGTCCAGGGGCCCATGTCCCCCCGGGGGTGGTGACCGTGCGACGACCTCCCGTGGACCCGGCCCTGCCCGGACCGCGCCTGGGACGCACCGGCCTCGTGCTCGCGCAGATCCTCGTGGTCGCCCTGTTCGCCGTCCTGGGCGCGCGCCTGTGGTACCTCCAGATCCCGATGGCCGACCACTACCGGGACCTGGCCGTCGCCAACCACCACCAGCGGCTCGTCGTGCCCGCCACCCGCGGCCAGATCCTCGACGCCACCGGCCGCCCCATGGTCGCCAACCGCACCGAGCTCGTGGTCTCCGCCGACTACCACGAGCTCCTGGGCATGGACGACGGCGGCGAGAAGGTCCTGACCGACCTCTCCGAGGTGCTCGACGTCCCGGTGGAGCAGCTCCGGCAGCGCATGCGCCTGTGCGGGCCCGAGGTGGAGCGGCCCTGCTGGCCCGGCTCGCCCTACCAGCCGGTCACCCTGGCCGAGGACATCGAGCCGTCCGTCGCGCTGCAGATCATGGAGAGCTCCGACGACTTCCCCGGCATCACCGCGCAGGCCCACGCCGTGCGCGAGTACCCCAACGGCGCCCGGGCCGGGCAGGTCCTGGGCTACCTCCAGCCCGTCACCCAGGAGGAGCTGGAGGCGCGCGAGGAACTGCGCACCCAGTTCACCGGCATCGACCAGGTCGGCCGCGACGGCCTGGAGGCGGTCTACGACTCGCAGCTGCGCGGCATCGCGGGCGTGCGCACCCTGGGCGTGAACAACCACGGCGAGGTCATGGACGTCATCTCCGACCGTCCGCCCCAGGCGGGGATGCACATCGTCACCCACCTGGACATGGGCGTGCAGGAGATCGTGGAGGAGGCGCTCGCCGAGGGCATGCGGGGCGCCCGCCCCCGGTACAAGGCCGACTCCGGCGCCGCCATCGTCATGGACGTGCGCAACGGCGGCATCATCGCGATGGCCAGCCTGCCCACCTACGACCCCGCGATCTGGCAGGGCGGCATCGACCAGGAGACCTTCGACGAGCTGCTCAGCACCGAGGCCGGCGAGCCGCTGCTGTCGCGCGCCGTCCAGGGCCAGTACCCGCCCGGCTCCACGTTCAAGGTGTCGTCGCTGTCGGCCGCGGTCGAGAACGGCTACTCGCTGCGCAGCACCTACGCCTGCCCCGGATCGGTCAACATCGCCGGGCAGAACTACCAGAACTACGCGGGCGGCGGGCACGGCACCATCAGCCTGCACCGGGCCATCGTGGTCTCCTGCAACACGATCTTCTACAACTTCGGCTACCAGCTCTGGCTCAAGGACGGCGGCCTCGAACCCGAGGGCGAGCCCAAGGAGGCCATGGCGGAGATGGCCCGCGGGTACGGGTTCGGCGCCCCCACCGGCATCGACCTGCCCTACGAGACCAGCGGGCGCATCCCCGACCGCGAGTGGAAGCGCACCTTCTGGGAGGAGACCCGGGAGAACAACTGCCGCCGCGGCGAGGAGGGCTACCCCGAGGTGGCCGAGACCAACCCGTCCCACGCCGCCTACCTCAAGCTCCTGGCCTACGAGCAGTGCGTGGAGGGGTTCCAGTGGCGGGCCGGCGAGGCCGTCAACTTCGCGATCGGCCAGGGCGACGTGCTCGTCAGCCCGCTCCAGCTGGTCCGCGCCTACGCCGCCATCGCCAACGGCGGCACCGTGTACGAGCCCCGGGTGGCCCGGGCCCTGGTCTCGGCCGACGGCAGTGTCGTCGAGGAGATCGAGCCGGTCGTCGCCGGGAGGGTGCCGGTGAAGGACGAGACCATCCGCTACCTCCAGAACGCGCTGGAGGAGGTCCCCAAGACGGGTACCGGCGGCGGCGCCTTCGCGGGCTTCCCGCAGGACAAGGTGTCCATCGCGGGCAAGACCGGTAGCGCCGACGCCCAGAACCGGCAGGTGTCGTCCTGGTTCGTGTCCTACGCGCCCGCCGACGACCCGCAGTTCGCAGTGGTCGTGTTCGTCTCCCAGGGCGGTACCGGCGGCACCACCTCCGCGCCCATCGCCCGGAAGATCTACGAGGGCATCTACGGGTTCGGCGACTTCGACGAGCCCGCCCTGCCCGGCGGCGAGCCCCGCGCCGAGCTGCCCGAGGTCCGCTCCGACGGCTCCATCGACCCTCTGGACCGGTGACCCATGACCGTACACGTCCCGCGCAGGATCGACCTGGGCCGCACCGCGGTGACCGCCGCGGGCGCCGCCCGCAGGCTGGACTGGGTCCTGGTGCTGGCGGTGGCCGCGCTGTGCGCCATCGGCTGCCTGCTGGTGTGGTCGGCCACCCAGCCCGGCGACGGCGGGAACCCGCTGGACTCCACCGACCACCTGCGCAGGCACCTGGCCCACCTGGCCGTGGGCTGGGCGGTGTGCCTGGCCGTGGCCGCCGTCGACTTCCGGACGGTCCGCGCGTACGCGCCCATCGTCTACGTCGTCACCGTCATCGCGCTGATCCTGGTGCTGACACCGCTGGGCGCCGTCATCAACGGCTCGCGCGGGTGGATCGTGGTGGGCGGCTTCCAGTTCCAGCCCAGCGAGCTGGCCAAGGCGGGCCTCATCCTGGTGCTGGCCACCCTGCTGGGGGAGCCCCGCGACGGCGAGACCCGGCCGATGACCAGGGACGTGCTGTTCTGCCTGCTGGCGCTCGCGGTACCGCTCTCCCTGGTCATGCTCCAGCCCGACCTGGGGACCACGCTGGTGCTGGGGGCCATCTTCCTGGGGATGCTGACGCTGTCCGGGGCCCCGGTCTTCTGGGTGGCCGGGATGCTGCTGTCGGGAGTGGTGGCCGGCTTCTGCGTCTGGTGGTTCGACATGCTGGAGCCCTACCAGCTGGACCGCATCGCCACGCTCGTGGACCCGTCGGCGGACCCGCAGGGCGCCGGGTACAACTCCAACCAGGCGCTCATCGCCGTCGGATCGGGCGGGTTCGACGGGACCGGGCTGTTCCAGGGGGAGCAGACGCACGGCCGGTTCGTGCCCGAACAGCACACGGACTTCATCTTCACGGTCGCCGGGGAGGAGCTGGGGTTCGTCGGGGCAGGGCTGGTCATCGGCCTGTTCGCGGTGATCCTGTGGCGGATCCTGCGCATCGCCCTGGGCTGCGACCAGCCCTACCCGCGCCTGCTGTGCGTGGGTGTGGCCTCGTGGTTCGGGTTCCAGACCTTCATCAACATCGGCATGGGGCTGGGGATCGTCCCGGTGACCGGGCTTCCGCTGCCGTTCGTCTCCTACGGGGGCACGGCGCTGCTGGCCAACCTGCTGGCGCTGGGACTGGTGCTCGGGGTGAACTCCCGGGACCGGGGGTTCGAATAGGGCCTGTGGAGAACCCGGGACCGGGGGTCGCGGCGCCGGTAGCCTGAAAGGGCAGATCCGTCCCCGTCCGCCGATCGAAAGTCTCGAGGCCATGACCGTCGAAAGCCTCTTTCCGCGACTGGAGCCCCTGCTGGCCCGGGTGGGCAAGCCCATCCAGTACGTGGGCGGTGAGCTCAACTCCGTCGTCAAGGAGTGGGACGACACCCGGGTGCGCTGGGCGCTGATGTACCCCGACGCCTACGAGGTGGGGGTGCCCAACCAGGGCGTGCAGATCCTGTACGAGGTCCTCAACGAGCGCGAGGGGGTGCTGGCCGAGCGCGCGTACGCGGTCTGGCCGGACATGGAGGCCCTGCTGCGGGAGCACGGGGTCGAGCACTTCACCGTGGACTCCCACCGGCCGCTGGGCGCCTTCGACCTCATCGGGGTCAGCTTCGCCAGCGAGATGGGCTACACCAACCTGCTCACCGCGCTGGACCTGGCCCGCATCCCGCTGCGCACGGAGGACCGGCGCGAGGGGCACCCCGTCGTGCTGGCCGGCGGGCACTCGGCGTTCAACCCCGAGCCCATGGCCGACTTCCTGGACGCGGTGGTGCTCGGCGACGGCGAGGAGATCAGCCTGGCCATCACCGAGATCGTCCGCGAGTTCAAGGACGAGGGGGAGCCGGGGGGACGCGACGGGCTGCTGCTGCGGCTGGCCGCCACGGGCGGGGTGTACGTGCCGCGCTTCTACGACGTGGACTACCACGAGGACGGGCGCATCGCCGCGTACACGCCCAACCGGCCGGGCGTGCCCGAGACGGTCCTCAAGCACACCGTCATGGACCTGGACCGGTGGCCCTACCCGAAGAAGCCGATCGTGCCCACCGCGGAGTCGGTGCACGAGCGCTACAGCGTGGAGATCTTCCGCGGCTGCACCCGCGGCTGCCGCTTCTGCCAGGCGGGGATGATCACCCGGCCGGTGCGCGAGCGCAACAAGGAGACCGTCACCTCCATGGTCCGCGAGGGGGTGAAGAACTCCGGCTTCCAGGAGGTGGGCCTGCTGTCGCTGTCCAGCGCCGACCACAGCCAGATCAAGGACATCGCCAAGGAGCTGGCCGACGGCTACGAGGGCACCAACACCGGGCTGTCGCTGCCCTCCACCCGGGTGGACGCCTTCAACATCGACCTGGCCAACGAGCTCACCCGCAACGGCCGCCGCTCGGGGCTGACCTTCGCCCCGGAGGGCGGCAGCGAGCGGATGCGCCGGGTCATCAACAAGATGGTCACCGAGGAGGACCTCATCCGCACGGTCACCGCCGCCTACGCGGCGGGGTGGCGGCAGGTCAAGCTGTACTTCATGTGCGGGCTGCCCACCGAGGAGGACGAGGACGTGCTGGCCATCGCGGACCTGGCCACCGAGGTCATCCGCACCGGCCGGGAGGTGACCGGGCGCCGGGACATCCGCTGCACGGTGTCGATCGGCGGGTTCGTGCCCAAGCCGCAGACCCCGTTCCAGTGGGCGGCCCAGACCCCGCACGAGGTGGTGGACGCCCGGCTGCGCAAGCTGCGCGACCGGCTGCGCTCGGACCGCGCCTACGGCAAGGCCATCGGGCTGCGCTACCACGAGGGGCGGCCGTCGATCATCGAGGGGCTGCTCTCCCGGGGCGACCGCCGGGTGGGCCGGGTCATCGAGGAGGTGTGGCGCTCGGGCGGCCGGTTCGACGGCTGGAGCGAGCACTTCTCCTACGACCGCTGGACCAAGGCGGCCGAGACCGGCCTGGCCGGGTACCCGGTGGACGTGGACTGGTACACCACCCGGGAGCGGGACGAGGACGAGGTGCTGCCCTGGGACCACCTGGACGCGGGACTG
The DNA here is from genome assembly GCF_040614155.1 of Nocardiopsis sp. NPDC006139. Classification (NCBI taxonomy): domain Bacteria; kingdom Bacillati; phylum Actinomycetota; class Actinomycetes; order Streptosporangiales; family Nocardiopsidaceae; genus Nocardiopsis; species Nocardiopsis sp. NPDC006139. The sequence continues at coordinate 50,141 of NZ_JBEXTT010000032.1, read as the reverse complement.
GACCGCTCCTGGCTGTGGCAGGACTGGCAGGACTCCCTGCACGGCGAGGAGTCGCTGGAGGTCGACGACTGCCGCTGGAACCCCTGCTACGACTGCGGCGTGTGCCCCAGCATGGGCACCGAGATCCAGATCAACGCCCCGGCGGAGGGCCGTCCGACCCTCCCGCTCACCGTCATCTGACCCCTGCCCCGGCCGCCGGCGCCCCGGCGCCGGCGGCCGGGATGCGCCCCGGGGCCCGGGCCCCGGAGCGGAGGGGGAGCGGGTCAGGTTCCGTCAGCCGTACCGCCGTTTCCGGTCCGGGGCCAGGGGTGGAACGGGGAGCGGGCCAGGGTCTGTCAGCTGTACCGCCGCTTCCGGACCGGGCCAGGGCCCGGTGCGCAGAGGGAACGGATCGGTGCTGGCCCTTCGGTGTGCCCGGCGGTCCCCGCCCGCGTCGCGCGGCCGGATCCGGCCATGTGGGCGTATCGGGTGCTCCGGCTCGGGAGGGGGAGGCGCCCGACGGGGGCGCGGAGGCGGTGGAGTACGATGCCCGCTCCGGGCGCCGCCTGTGCGGCGGTCCTCGACCCTGTGAAGGGGAGCGCCCGGGGGAGAAGGTGTACGGCCCGGCGCCCCGCTCGCGCCGGGCCGTACGTGTAATAGGACTCGCGGCCCCGTGGGGGGGTTGCCATGGGTCCGGGATTTTCTTCGGATTTTTTTTCCGGCCCCCCGCGTTCCGGTGGTGAACACTTGTTCACCCGGCGCGCAAACCCCGCAGCGGCCCGTCCGGAGTCCCATCGGGACTTTTCGAGCGCAGGTCAGTGGGGCAGATACGGGATGCGTGGTCCTGTCGGACGCACGTGCAACGGAGCACCCGCCGGTTCGCCGGTCCAGGTGCACCACCGCGCACCGTACGCTGAACAGGACGAGGAACAGTCCCTCACCGGCCGCCCCGCGGCCGCTCCGAGGGGCATGAGGAAAGGAGTTGAGCTGCCCCCCGCACCCGAGGGCACCACTTCACCCTCCACCGCCGCATCCGGACAACGGCTCCGCGTCCGCTACGCCAAGCGCGGACGCATGAGGTTCGCCAGCCACCGGGACATCGCCCGGGCGCTGGAGCGAGCCCTGCGCCGGGCGGACGTACCGGTGGCCTTCTCCGCCGGCTTCTCGCCCCACCCGAAGGTCTCCTACACCGGCGCCGCCCCCACCGGGGTCGCCAGTGAGGCGGAGTATCTCGAACTCACCCTCGCCCAGGAGCGGGAGCCCGCCCGGGTCGGGACCGACATCGACGCGGCCATGCCGGACGGCATCGACATCATCGAGGTCGTCGAGGCCCGCGTGCCGGGACTGGCCGAGCGGCTCCAGGCCTCCGTATGGCGGGTGGAACTGGACGGGGTGGGAACCGACGAGGCGGAACGCGCCGTCGGGGCCTACCTGGCGGCCGAGACCGTCGAGGTGGAGCGGATGACCAAGAAGGGTCGCCGCCGCTTCGACACCCGGCCGGCGGTGGTCGGAATCGACGTGTGTCGTGATCCTGGGCGCGCCCCGAGGGAGCAGGACACCACATATGCCATACTTCGGATGGTCGTACGGCACACCACACCGGCCGTTCGACCGGACGACGTGCTGACCGGCCTCCGCCATGTGGCCGACCTCGCGCCGCAGTCACCGGTGACGGTGACCCGGCTGGCGCAGGGGCCGCTGAACGAGGCGACAGGTGCGATCGCTGACCCGCTCGCCGTGGACCGAAACGACTCCGGACCGGCGGACGACGCCGAGGAGCGGGGCGACAGCGCACCACAGCCGTCGGCGCCCATGACGGGACCGCGCTGATGAGCGGCCCCGAAGCGGGGAACGTGGGCGCCACCACAGGACTTTGCCCCGACGGCACCCCGGTGCCGTCGGCGCTGACACTGCGACGACAGTTCCCGTGAGCCGCGCCGCCGACCGAGAGGTCGCGGCGCGCCCGGGGACTTTGACGGGAGACCGCCCGGATGCTCGACAACGAGCCCAACAACGGTGCAGACGACACCGTGGGTACAACTGAAACAACCGAAACGAGGGCGGCGACGTCCCCCGTGGGGGGAGGCGAGGTGCGCGTGACCACGCCCGCACCGGCCAAGGGCGTGCGCCGCGCGGCAGGACCGCCCCCCGAGCCGGACGACGTCTTCGTCCCCCCGGCCAAGCCCGTGACCACGCTCGCGGGCTCCGGTGAGGGCGGCACTGTCAAGGTCACCTCCGCGACCCCGGTGCGGCGACGCACGGTGCGCGTCGAGGACCGGCCGCTGGACGTCCCCGCGACCCCTGTGACGGCCCCGGCCGGGCAGGAGGAGAAGGACGGGAACGAGGCCGCCGAGGCCGCCGAGCCCGTCAAGAAGACCCGCACGCGCCGCACCCGCGCGGCCGCCGCCGAGCCCCCCGCGGCCGCCGAGCCCGAGCCCCGGACCCGTGCGCGCCGTTCGCGCACGCGCGCCGCCGCCGAGCCCGAGGCCGCGCCCGAGACCACCGCCGTCCCCGAGGACGGGGACGAGGGGGAGCAGGAGGAGACCGCCCAGGTCGGCACCGTCTTCCAGGCGCCCTCCATGCTCTTCCAGCCGCCCGTGGCCGCCGCCCCGCCCGCGGCCCCCGCGCCCGTCGAGGCCGACACCGAGGACGGTGGCGCCGAGGAGGACGAGGCGGACGAGGACGCCGCGGAGGACGAGATCGCCGAGGAGACCGGCGCGGAGGACTCCGCCGAGGAGCGGCCCGGCCGCCGCCGTCGCCGCCGCGGCGGACGGGGCCGCGGACGCTCGCGCTCCGGCGACGACGCCGATGACACCGAGGTCCCCGACGAGGCCGAGGCCGCCGCCGAGGAGGCCGAGCCCGAGGACTCCGCCGACACCGCCGAGGAGGACGAGCGCGGCGGGAGCCGGCGCCGCCGCCGTCGGCGCCGTCGCTCCGGCGGCGCGGGGGGTGAGGCCACCTCCGACGACCCGCCCAACACCGTGGTCCGGGTCCGCGAGCCGCGCCAGGAGCGGCCCATCTCGGACGAGGTCCAGGCCGTGCGCGGGTCCACCCGCCTGGAGGCCAAGAAGCAGCGCCGCCGCGAGGGCCGCGAGCAGGGCCGCCGCCGCGCCCCGATCGTCACCGAGTCGGAGTTCCTGGCCCGCCGCGAGGCCGTCAAGCGCGACCTGGTCATCCGCCGCACCGGCGACCGCACCCAGATCGCCGTCCTCGAGGACGACATCCTCGTCGAGCACTACGTCGACCGCGCCACCCACCGCTCCTACGTGGGCAACGTGTACCTGGGCCGGGTGCAGAACGTGCTGCCGTCGATGGAGGCCGCCTTCGTCGACATCGGCAAGGGCCGCAACGCCGTCCTGTACGCGGGCGAGGTCAACTGGGACTCGTTCGGCCTGGAGGGCCAGCCCAAGCGCATCGAGTCGGTGCTCAAGTCCGGCCAGTCGGTCCTGGTGCAGGTCACCAAGGACCCGATCGGTCACAAGGGCGCCCGCCTGACCAGCCAGATCAGCCTGCCCGGCCGCTACCTCGTGTACGTGCCCGGCGGTTCGATGACCGGCATCAGCCGCAAGCTCCCCGACAAGGAGCGCGCCCGCCTCAAGCAGATCCTCAAGAAGGTCATGCCCTCCGGAGCGGGCGTCATCGTCCGCACCGCCGCCGAGGGCGCCAGCGAGGAGGAGCTGGAGCGCGACATCTCCCGCCTGGCCAACCAGTGGGAGTCCATCAAGCGCAAGTCCAAGTCGGCCAACGCCCCGGCCCTGCTCAACAGCGAGCCCGACCTGACCATCCGGGTCGTGCGGGACGTGTTCAACGAGGACTTCTCCAGCCTGGTGGTCTCCGGCGACGAGGCCTGGGACACCGTGCACGACTACGTCGAGCACGTGGCGCCCAACCTCGCCGAGCGGGCCTCCCACTGGACCGAGGACCGCGACGTCTTCGCCGCCTACCGGATCGACGAGCAGATCAACAAGGCGCTGGACCGCAAGGTCTGGCTGCCCAGCGGCGGTTCGCTCATCATCGACCGTACCGAGGCGATGACGGTCGTCGACGTCAACACCGGCAAGTTCACCGGTCAGGGCGGCAACCTCGAGGAGACCGTCACCAAGAACAACCTGGAGGCGGCGGAGGAGATCGTCCGCCAGCTCCGGTTGCGCGACATCGGCGGCATCATCGTCATCGACTTCATCGACATGGTCCTGGAGTCCAACCGCGACCTGGTGCTGCGGCGGATGCTGGAGTGCCTGTCCCGGGACCGCACCAAGCACCAGGTGGCCGAGGTCACCTCGCTGGGCCTGGTGCAGATGACCCGCAAGCGGGTGGGCCAGGGCCTGCTGGAGGCCTTCTCCCACACCTGCGAGCACTGCAGCGGCCGCGGCCTGATCCTGTCCACCGAACCGGTGGAGGGCAAGGGCGCCGCCGCCGGCAACGGCGGTGGCGGCGGCCGCAAGAAGAAGGGCAAGGGCAAGGGCGAGGCCGAACCGGCCGAGACCCCCGCGGTGCCGGACACGGCGGCCGAGGAGCCCGAGCCCGCCGAGCCCGAGGCCCCGGCAGCGGAGGAGGCCCCCGAGCCCGCCGCCAAGGCCGACAAGCCGGCCAAGAAGTCGGAGAAGAAGTCGGCCAGGACCAGGAAGGCCGCCGAGGCCGAGGCCGAGGCGGAGGAGCCGGCCGAGCCCAAGCGGACCCGCAAGCGCACCACGCGCTCGCGCAAGGCCGCGGAGGACACGGTGGTCGAGACGGCGGCCGAGCAGGCCGCCGAGACCGCTCCGGACTCCGAGGCGGCCGACGGGGCCGCGGAGGCCCCCCGCGCCGCAGAGGAGCCGCAGGAGGCCGCCGCGGCGGTCGCGGACGAGGCGCCGGCCGAGGAGGCCCCGGCCCCGCGCCGGACCCGTCGCACCGCGACCCGGCGGACCGCCCGTGCGGCCGCCGAGGCCGTGGGCGAGCCGGAGACCGTGACCGAGGCCGCGGCGCCGGCCGAGGGCGACGAGGAGGCCGGAGAGCGGCCCAAGCGCCGCCGCACCCGGCGGACCAGGGCGGCGGCCCCGTCCACCGCCGTGGACGCCGGCTGAGGCCGGCCGGGACGTGGGCCCGGTCCGGGCCGGGGTTCGCCCCCGGCCCGGACCGCGGCACGTGTGCAGGCCCGTGGCGGGGCGATGGTAACCTGATGGACGGTGCGTCGGCGCGCTCCTCGTGATCGCGCGCCCCGACACCAAGTGCTCTCCACGCAGGGTTTGTTTCCCTCAGATCCCCGCGCCCCGCTACAGGCAACAGTGGATCGTGGAACGAGGACTCCCCGGGTTCCCACACGGGGCGGTCCTCCCGGCCCGCCCGTCAGGGCACCCGGCCGGACCCGGACCCCGAACACATGTCTCGGGGATTGGTCCCGAGCATTATTCGTTGAGCGAGCAGGAAGAGAGTTACGCGGTGTACGCGATCGTGCGGGCGGGCGGCCGTCAGGAGAAGGTGTCCGTCGATGACGTCCTGAACATCGACAAGGTCTCCGCCGAGGCCGGCGCCACCATCACGTGGCAGCCCATCCTCGTCGTGGAGGACGGCAACGTCGTCAGCGACACGGACAAGCTGAGCGGCTACACGGTCACCGCCGAGGTTCTCGGCGAGACCAAGGGCCCCAAGATCAACATCCTGAAGTACAAGAACAAGACCGGTTACAAGAAGCGCCAGGGTCACCGCCAGAAGCACACCCAGGTCCGCGTCACCGGCATCTCGGCGAAGTAGGAGGATCTGAGAGATGGCACACAAGAAGGGCGCATCGTCCAGCCGTAACGGCCGCGACTCGAACGCCAAGCGCCTCGGTGTCAAGCGCTTCGGCGGCCAGGCCGTCCAGGCCGGCGAGATCCTCATCCGCCAGCGCGGCACCAAGTTCCACCCCGGCGCCAACGTGGGCCGCGGCGGTGACGACACGCTGTTCGCGCTGGTCGCCGGCGAGGTCAAGTTCGCCAACTTCCGCGGCCGCAAGGCCGTGAACATCGTTCCCGCCGCCGCCGAGTAGGTCGCGCGCGAACGTTCGTTGTGCACAGGGGCGGGCCAGGGAACACTGGCCCGCCTCTGGTGTTGTCACCAGGTGACGCACACATTTCCCATCGGGCCGCCCCGCGGCCGGAGCAGTGAACCGAGGAGAACCATGCCCGACTTCGTCGACGAGGCGGTCTTGCACGTCAAGGCCGGGAACGGCGGGCACGGCTGCGCCTCCGTCCACCGCGAGAAGTTCAAGCCGCTGGGCGGACCGGACGGCGGCAACGGCGGCCGGGGCGGCGACGTCGTCCTGGAGGTCGACTCCCAGACCGCCACCCTGCTGGACTACCAGCGCCGCCCGCACCGCAACGCCCAGAACGGCACCCCCGGCATGGGCGGCCACCGCAGCGGCGCCAACGGCGACGACCTGGTCCTGTACGTCCCCGACGGCACCGTGGTCACCCGCATGGACGGCGAGGTCGTCGCCGACCTGGTCGGCCACGGCACCCGCCTGGTGCTGGCCCAGGGCGGCAGCGGCGGCCTGGGCAACGCCGCGCTGGCCTCCAAGAAGCGCAAGGCCCCCGGCTTCGCCCTCAAGGGCGAGGAGGGCGAGGCGTTCGACGTGCGCCTGGAGATGAAGACCATCGCCGACGTCGGCCTGGTGGGCTTCCCCAGCGCCGGGAAGTCCTCGCTCATCGCCGCCATGTCGGCCGCCCGGCCCAAGATCGCCGACTACCCGTTCACCACCCTGATCCCCAACCTCGGCGTGGTCGAGGCGGGCACCACCCAGTACGTCATCGCCGACGTGCCCGGCCTCATCCCCGGCGCCAGCGACGGCAAGGGACTGGGCCTGGAGTTCCTGCGCCACATCGAGCGCTGCTCCACCCTCCTGCACGTCCTGGACTGCGCCACCTACGAGCCGGGCCGCGACCCGGTCAGCGACCTGGAGGCCCTGGAGGCGGAGCTGACCGCCTACGGCGAGGCCACCGGCGTCGACCTGTCCGACCGCCCGCGCATCGTCGTCCTGAACAAGGTCGACGTGCCCGAGGCCCGCGAACTCGCCGAGCTCGTCGCGCCCATGCTCACCGAGCGCGGCTACCGGGTGCTGGAGGTCTCCGCGGCCTCCCGCGAGGGCCTGCGCGAGCTGTCCTTCGCCCTGGCCGAGCAGGTCTCCGCGGCCCGTGAGGCCGCTCCCGCCGCCGAGCCCACCCGCATCGTCATCCGGCCCAAGATGGTCGGCGACGTGCCCTTCGAGGTCGTCCCGCTGGGGGACAACGCCTTCCAGGTCCGCGGCGAGAAGCCCGCCCGCTGGGTGCGGCAGACCGACTTCTCCAACGACGAGGCCGTCGGCTACCTCGCCGAGCGCCTCAACCGCCTGGGCATCGAGGAGGAGCTGGCCAAGGCCGGGGCCACCGAGGGCGCCGAGGTCCACATCGGCACCGACGAGGACTCCGTGGTCTTCGACTGGGACCCGTCCCTGGACGCCGAGGCCGTCCCGTCCGGCCCGCGCGGGACCGACGCCCGGCTGGGCTGAACCGCGCGGGGAAGCATCGGCCCGGCCGCACAGGCGAGACGGGCGCGGCTCCGCCGCCCGGACCGCGCCCTCGGATGGAAAGCCCCCATACGGTGCACAGCGCAGAACAACTGGAACAGACCGGCTCCCGGGAAGAGGCCCGCGGGCGCGCGGCCGTGGCCGCCGCCCGCCGGGTCGTCGTCAAGGTGGGGTCGTCGTCTCTGACGACCCCCGACGGCCGGATCGACTCCGGCCGCATCCGGGACCTGGTCGAGGTGCTGGCGTCCCGCCGCGCCCTGGGCCAGGAGGTCATCCTGGTCTCCTCCGGCGCGGTGGCCGCCGGCATGACCCCGCTGGGCATGCGCACGCGCCCCCGCGACCTGGCCTCCCAGCAGGCCGCCGCCAGTGTCGGACAGGGGCTGCTGCTGGCCGCCTACACTGCGGAGCTGGCGGGCCACGGCATCAACACCGCCCAGATCCTGCTCACCGTCGAGGACCTGATGCGGCGGGTGCAGCACCGCAACGCCCAGCGCACGCTGCGCCGCCTGCTGGACATCGGCGCCCTGCCCATCGTCAACGAGAACGACACCGTGGCCACCCACGAGCTGCGGTTCGGCGACAACGACCGGCTGGCCGCCCTGGTCGCACACCTGATGAAGGCCGACGCCCTGGTCCTGCTGTCGGACGTGGACGCCCTCTACGACGGGAACCCGGCCGATCCGGGCTCCCGGGTGGTGGGCCTGGTCTCCGGGCCGGACGACCTGGAGGGCATCGACATCGGCTCCTCGGGCAAGCGCGGGGTGGGCACCGGGGGCATGGTCACCAAGGTGGCCTCGGCGCGCATCGCCACCGAGGCGGGTGTGAACACACTGCTGACCTCCGCGGCCAACGCCCGCGCGGCGCTGGCGGGGGAGGGGGTCGGCACGCTCTTCGCCGCCGCCTCGGGGCGGCGCCCCTCGGCCCGCCAGCTGTGGCTGGCCCACGCCACCGCCGGGCGCGGCAGCCTGGTCCTGGACCCGGGCGCGGTGGCCGCGGTGGTCCGGGACAAGGCGTCGCTGCTGCCCGCCGGGGTGGTGGACGTGCTCGGGGAGTTCAGCGCCGGGGACCCGGTGGACCTGCGCGACGAGCAGGGCGCCGTGGTGGCCCGCGGCCTGGTCAACTACGACTCCGCCGAGGTGCCCGACCTGATGGGCCGCTCCACCCGGTGGCTGGCCCGGGAGCTGGGCCCCTCCTACGAGCGCGAACTGGTCCACCGCGACGACCTCGTCGTCCTGTGACGGCGGCCGCGTGACGCCCGCCCCGTGACACCGCCGCCCGCGGAACCGCGGGGGCGGTGGCGCCGTCACACCGGCATGAGCGAACGCGCACGGGAGGCCCGGGACCGCTGGCGCCGTCTGGCGGGGGCCGTCGCCGACCACGCCCACGAACGGCTCCAGCCGGTGTGGACCCGCACCGGCCTGCTGACCTCGCTGGAGCTGTCCTGCACCGGGGTGGTCCCCTACCACGAGGGGGCGGACCCCGAGGCGACCCTGCTCCGGGTGTACCGGGCGATGTGGCCCAAGGCCCGGGTGGAGATTCGCACGCTGACCCCGGACCGGGGGTGGTGGCGCAGGAGCCTGGTGCGCAACGCGACCGGCCGGGCGCGGGACTCGCGGGAGTCCCCCATCCCCGGCCACGCCGCGATCATGTCCGAGGTGGCCGGGATCCTGTCCGACGTCGCGGACGAGGTGGAGGCCGAACTGGGGGAGGTGCGCCGCTCCTTCACCGCGACCGGCCGGGTGGGCGACTGCTGCGCGTACGACTTCGCCTGGGTCGACCACCTCCTGCTCACCGACCGGTGGGCCTGCGTGATCCACATGGGGGAGCTCGACTGACCCGGATTCCGGGCCCGCGCCTCCCCCGCCCGGTGACGGGGGTATGGAAAAGTCGGGTTCGTGCACGTTCGGAGAAGGAGTTCCCCATGCAGAGTCTGATGGCGCGGCTGCTGTCACTGGCGCTGCGTGTGGCGCGCAAGCGCCCGATGGGCTCGGTGGAGGGCGCCCGGGAGTGGCTGTACGAGCCCAAGGACGACCCCGCGCCGCCGCACTGGGTCTCCCAGCGGCACTGGATCGGCCTGCGGACGGTCGCCGGCTTCCCCGTCTACACCGTCCTGCCCAAGGACACCGAGAACCCGGTGAAGGCCGTGCTGTACGTGCACGGCGGGACCTACGTCACCGAGATCTCCGCGTGGCACTGGGTGCTCGTCTCCCGGATGGCCGACACGGGCTGCCGGGTGGAGGTGCCGCTCTACGGCCTGGCCCCCGAGCACACCTACCGGGAGGCCTTCCCGTTCCTGACGGAGGTCTACCGGGAGCTGTCGGCGGACGTGGCACCGGAGCGGACCGCGTTCGCGGGCGACTCCGCGGGCGGGGGGCTCGCGCTGGCCCTGGCCCAGACCCTGACCGGCGCGGGGCTGCCCGAACCGGCGCGGCTGATCCTGATCTCCCCGTGGGCCGACCTGACGATGTCCAACCCCGAGATCGCCGAGGTGGACGAGCGCGACCCCTGGCTGAGCCCGGTGGGGATGCTGGAGGCGGCGAAGTCCTGGTCGGGCGGCGACGACCTGTCCCTGCCCCGGCTGAGCCCGGTGTACGGGGAGCTGGCGACCCTGCCGCCCATGGACCTCTACATCGGCACGCGCGACGTGCTGCTGCCGGACACCCGCCGGCTGCGGGACCTGGTGGCCGAGGTCGGGGGTACGGTCCGGCTCAGCGAGGAGGAGGACGCCTTCCACGTCTACCCGCTGGTCCCCGTCCCCGAGGGCGGCCCGGCGCGGGCCGAGATCCTGCGGACCGTCCGGGACCTGTGAGCGCCCGCGGAGCCCGGCGCCGGACCGGGCGCCGCGGGCGCGGGGTCAGGTCAGGCGCCGCACCACCGACAGCGGCAGCCGCTTCATCAGGAACCCGATCGGCGCCCACGGCCAGGCGGGGACGTACGCCTTGGCCCTGCGCTTCTCGATGGCCGCGACCATGGCGCGCACCCCGGTCCGGGTGTCGACCATGAACCGGGTCCTCTGCTCGACCCGCTCGTTCATCTCGGAGCGGATGTAGCCGGGGTGGACGACCGACACGTCCACGCCCGGGACGCCCTCGGCCCGCACCCCCTCGGCGAGGGCGGACACGCCCGCCTTGGTGGCGGCGTAGACGGTCATGGACCGGCGCATGCCGCGCAGCGCCGACATGGACGAGATCACCACCAGGTGGCCGCGGCCCTGCTCCCGGAAGATCTCCAGGGCCGCCTCCACCTGGGCCAGCGCGCCCACGAAGTTCGTCATGGCGGTCTGCCGGTTGGCGTCGAACCGGCCGGTGCCCAGTGCCGCGCCCTTGCCCAGCCCGGCGTTGACGACCACCCGGTCCACGGAGCCCAGCTCGGCGGCGAACTCGCCGAAGACCCGGAAGACGGCCCCGTCGTCGGTGACGTCCAGGGCCCTGAGCACCACGCGCCGGCCGGGGTGGGCGGCGGCGATCTCCCCGCGCAGCCCCTCCAGCCGGTCCGTGCGCCGGGCGCACAGGCCCAGGTCGTAGCCGAGCGCGGCGAACTGGCGGGCCATCTCGGCCCCCAGCCCCGAGCTGGCCCCGGTGATGACGACGGTCCCCCTGCTCACGCCCGCTCCTTCGGGGTGGCGCCGCCGACGCGCTTGAGCATCTGCCCGGCCACCGCCCGCATGGCCCGGTCGTACAGGGGGCGGGCCAGCCGCTTGGCCAAGAACGCGCCCCTGGCCTGCGCGTCGGGGAGGATGAGGTGGGTGCCCCGGTCCACGGCCCGCACCACGCGGGCGGCGATGTCCTCGGCGCCCAGGTGCGACCCGTTGATGAGCGCGACCGCGCTGCGCTCCACCTCCGGGTCGCTGCCGCGCAGCGACGACGCCAGGTTGGTGCGGAAGAACGAGGGGCACACCACCGACACCCGCACCCCGAACGGGTGGAGCTCGTGGAGCAGGGTCTCGCTGAGCGCGACCACGGCCGCCTTGGTGGCGTTGTAGGAGCTCATCGCGGGCGGGTGGACGAGCCCGGCGGCCGAGGCGGTGTTGACGATGTGGCCCGACCCCCGGCGCTTGAACAGCGGGGTGAAGGTGCGGCAGCCCCGCACCACGCCGAACAGGTTGATCTCGGTGATCCAGCGCCAGTCGTCCATGCCCAGGACGTCGATGCGGCCCCCCGCGGCGACCCCGGCGTTGTTGACCAGGACGTCCAGGCCGCCCCAGTGCTCTTCGACCCAGGCCAGGGCGCCGGCCCAGTCGTCGTCGGAGGTGACGTCCAGGCGCAGGTAGTCGGCTCCGGCGGGCAGGCCCGCGGGGGCCCCTTCCGCCAGGTCGGTCGCCAGGACGCGGTCGCCCCGCGCGCGGAACTCCGCGACCAGGGCCGCGCCCAGTCCGGAGGCGCCGCCGGTCACCAGCACGGTGCGGGGGGTGGGGGAGGTGGTCATATCCGGCTCCGTGTTCCATCGGTCCGCTGTCGAACGACGGGAACCCGGTGCGCCGGGCCGGGTCCGTCAGCGGGCGCCCCGGCTCGCGGCGGGGCGCCGTGCCCACGATCCTAGTGAACGCCGTTCGGCGGCCCCGGGCCGGTCCCGCGCACGGGCGCCCGCGCCCGACCCGGGCCCTATCATGCGGGGATGAGCGAACGGACGATGCACCGCAGCGACGACCACCCCCACCGCGGCGAGGTACGGGAGATCCCCACCTCGGAGAGCGCCACCAGGCTCGTCTACGCCCCCGAACGGGACGGTCTGGCCGACGCGGGCGAGATCGTGTGGACCTGGGTCCCCTTCGAGGAGGACCCCTCGCGGGGCAAGGACCGGCCGCTGCTGGTGGTGGGCCGCCGGGGCCGCCGCCTGCACGGGCTGATGCTGTCCTCCCAGCGCCCCGAGCAGTGGGAGCGCCAGGACTGGCTGCCCATCGGCTCGGGCCCCTGGGACCGCGAGGGCCGCGACTCCTTCCTGCGGGTGGACCGCCTGTTCGAGTTCGACGAGGACGACATCCGCCGCGAGGCCGCCATCCTGGAGGAGAAGGTCTTCTGGCTGGTCGCCGACGTCCTGCGCAGCCGCTACGGCTGGACCTGAACCCGCGCGCCCGGTCCGGCCCCGGGGCCGGACCGGGCGCCGTCCCACCCCGTGGAATTCTCCGAGCGGTGCGGGGGCCGGGCGGATAGGCTGGAGCCTCACCCCGGCCCGGTCCTTCGACGCGGCAGGACCCGGGCGTGCGGGGCCCTCCCCGATCCCGAGAGAGTAACGCCATGAGTGACATCGAGCGCGAGGTCCGCGCGGTAGCCGAACGTGCGGGGGACGCGGCGGCCGACCTCGCCCCGCTCAGCCGGGCGGTCAAGGACGCGGCCCTGGAGGCGATCGCCGACGCCCTGGTCAAGCGGGCCGACGAGATCACGGCCGCCAACGCCCAGGATGTGGCGCGGGCCCGCGAGGACGGCACCTCCGAGGCCATGATCGACCGCCTCACGCTGACCCCGCAGCGCATCGAGGCGATCGCCGACGCCGTCCGGGAGATCGTCGAGCTGCCCGACCCGGTGGGCGAGTCCGTGCGCGGCGGGGTGCTCCCCAACGGCCTGGACCTGCGCCAGATCCGTGTTCCGCTGGGCGTGGTCGGCATCATCTACGAGGGCCGCCCCAACGTCACCGTGGACGCCGCCGCCCTGTGCCTCAAGAGCGGCAACGCCGCCCTGCTGCGCGGCTCCTCCTCGGCCTACGACTCCAACACCGCCATCGTCGGCGTCATCCGCGACGCCCTGGCCGGCACCGGGGTCCCCGTCGACGCCGTGCAGCTGGTGCCCGGCCGCACCCGGGAGTCCTCCCTGGCGCTGATGCGCGCCCGCGGCCTGGTCGACGTCCTCATCCCGCGCGGCGGCGGCTCCCTCATCCAGGCCGTGGTCCGCGACTCCACCGTCCCGGTCATCGAGACCGGGGAGGGCCTGTGCCACGTGTACGTGGACGCCGAGGCCGACCTCGACAAGGCGGTGGCCATCACCGTCAACGCCAAGGCCCAGCGCTGCTCGGTGTGCAACTCCGCCGAGACCCTGCTGGTGCACGAGGCCGTCGCCGAGGAGTTCCTGCCGCGGGTGCTGGCCGGGCTCGCGGAGGCCGGGGTGACCGTGCACGGCGACGCCCGGGTGCGCGAGGTCGCCGCGGCCCACGGGTCGCCCGCCGAGGTCGTGGAGGCCACCGAGGAGGACTGGGCCACGGAGTACCTGTCCCTGGACCTGGCGGTCCGGGTCGTGCCCACCGTGGACGAGGCGCTGGCGCACATCCGCCGCTACTCCACCAAGCACACCGAGGCCATCGTCACCGACTCCCTGAAGACCTCCCGGTACTTCGTGTCCCGGGTGGACGCGGCCGCGGTCATGGTCAACGCCTCCACCCGGTTCACCGACGGCGGTGAATTCGGTTTCGGCGCGGAAATCGGAATCTCCACGCAGAAACTGCACGCCCGCGGTCCGATGGGCCTGACCGAGATGACCTCGACCAAGTACGTCGTGACCGGTGACGGCCATGTGAAGTGAGCCGCCGCCGCCCGTGCGGGCCGCCTCCGGACGGCGTCCGGGGGCGGCCCGCGGCGTGTCCGGACCGGTCCGCCGGGGCCGGTCGCCGATCGTGCCCGGCCTCCGTTGTCACCTGGAACGTTTTCCCAGAGGAAACCTGGACAGAAGCGAATCTTCTCTCAGCGAGTATTCCCAAAGCGACGAGAGGTCGGTAATTTCACTGGGGTGTCTCACGACGCTCTTACCCCGCTCGAAGCACCCCGGGAGCGTCACCCCCACGGTCACGACGAAAGGAATCCCCCCGCATGAAGATCCGGAGCTCGGTCGCGGCCGCGGCCACGGCAGCCCTGGCCGTCGGCGGTGTCACGCTCATGGCCGCTCCCGCTCAGGCGGACCTGGTCACGCTCTGCTCGGGCCACGGCGGCGCCGTCACGCTGCCCACGGACCTCGCGGTCCCCGCCGGCAAGAGCTGCTTCCTGGACGGCACCGTCATCCAGGGCGACGTCACCGTCCGCAAGGGCGCGAACCTGCACATCCTGGGCGGTGAGATCCAGGGCCAGGTGATCGTCCAGCAGGACGGCTACTTCGACGCCTCCGAGACCACCGTCGACGGCCGCGTCGTCAACCGCGGCTCGTACGGCAGCTACCTGGAGGACAGCACCGCCGGTGAGGCGCTGCGCACCGTGCCGGTCGAGGGCGCGGCCAACGACGGCTTCGCGTTCGTCGTCGACTCCTCCGTCAAGAGCATCAACGCCGAGACCGGCGCCGTCTACGTCGAGGGCTCCCGGGTCGGCGGTGCCGTCAAGGGCACCGGCGTCGAGTACGTCGACATCTACGACTCCGTCGTGCGCGGCGCCCTGACCGTCAGCGGCTCCACCGGCGGCGGCATCCTCTGCGACAGCGAGGTCCTCGGCGCGGCGTCCTACACCGACGGCGCCGGCCCGGTGGCCGTCGGGGCGGGCGAGCAGGAGGGCTTCTGCTCGTCGGTCAACTACATCGACGGCACGCTGACCGTCACCGGCATCTCCGGTGGCGCCTACATCGACAACAACATCATCGGCGGCGACCTGGCCGCGTCGGGCAACACCCCGACCGCCCAGGTCGGCGACAACAACCGCGTGCGCGGTGACATCCTCACCCAGGAGGTGGCGCTGCGCTCCTTCAGCACCGCCGTGACGGAGGAGTTCGAGGCGCACCAGGAGGGCCTGGTCGAGGAGGTCGAGGCCGCCCGCGCCGAGACCGTCGACGAGGCCATGGCCGCCGGCCCGGCCTTCTAGGGCCGAGGACAGCGGTACCCCTCCACGCGCATCGGCGCCGCCGGCACAGTGCCGGCGGCGCCGATCCCCGTCCGCGGCCTGCTACGGTGCGGGCGACGACGGCGTCGCGAGGAGACCCCATGCCCACCACCGAACGCTACGGCGACCACCCCAGCGGGATCGCCCACCGATGGGACCCCGCGGACGGGGGGACGGGCCCCGCCCCGGTGGCCGTGCTGCTGCACGGCGGCTGGTGGCGCGACCTGCACGACGCCTCCCTGATGGACCCGCTCGCCCGCGACCTCACCGCGGCGGGGTGGGCGGTGTGGAACGTCGAGTACCGGCGCACGGGGGAGGACGGCGGCGGCTGGCCGCAGACCCTCGACGACGTGAACGCGGCCCTGCGGTGGATCGGCCGCGCCCTGCGCGCGGCGCCCGAGCGGTACGACGGCGCCCGGGTGACGGCCGTCGGCCACTCCGCGGGCGGCCACCTCGCCCTGCTCAACGCCCTGGACCCCGGCACCCCGGTCACCGGGGTGGTCGCCCTGGCGCCCATCACCGACCTGGAGCGCTGCGCCCGGGCGGGGCTCGGCGAGGGGGCGGTCGGACCGTTCCTGGGGCCGCGCCCCGGCGCGGGGGCGTACACGGAGTCCTCGCCGCTGCACCGGGTCCCGATCGGACGGCCGCAGCTGGTGGTGCACGGCGACGCGGACCAGCGGGTCCCGGTCGAGCACAGCCGCGACTACACGGCGGCGGCCCGGGCGGCGGGCGACCGGGTGGAGTACCGGGAGCCGGCGGGGGCCGACCACTTCGCCGTCATCGACCCTGGGCACGCCGCCTGGGGCGAGGTCCGCTCCCACCTGGGGGTCTGACCGGGCAGGGCGCTCTGCCGGGCCCGGAAAGGGCGAAGGGGCGGCCCGCCGGGCCGCCCCCGTCCATCCGCCCCGCGGGGCCTAGTTGTCGGAGTTCCGGTTCTGGCCGGCCGACCCGTTGCGCCAGCGGTCGGCCACCGTGTCGAAGATCTTCCCGCCCGCGCTGGCCGCGCTGCCCGCGACGTCGCGCAGGGTGCCCAGCAGCGGGTCGCCGGTGCGCTCCCACGACTCCTTGTACGACTTGGCGGCGTTGCGCGCCTCCTCGCCGACCCGGGCGTCCTTGTCGGTGGAGCGGCGCGGGTAGTCGCCGTTGAGGATGCGCTGGTAGGAGCCCTCCTTCACCCAGCGGTCGAGCTCGGCCATGCGCACCACCGCGAACGGGTGGGTCTGCCCGACCAGGCTGAGCAGCTTGAGCAGGCCGTCCCGGGCGTCGCCGCCGCTCTCGTACTCGCGGGCCTGCTCCAGGAACGAGTCCGGGTTCATCTCGGCCAGGCGCGAGCCGCCCGCCAGCTTCATCAGCGCGCGCTTGCCCGCCTCGGGGTCCTGGGCGGCGAGGATGCCCGCGCGGTCGCAGGACAGCTCGGACTTGCGGTACCACTCCTCCAGCGCGGCCACGATGGCCTGGAGGCCGATGTAGCCCAGCGGCACCCACGCCACCCGGGTGGCCAGCCGGATCAGGGCCAGCAGCATGGTGCGGTACACGGCGTGGCCGCTGAGGATGTGGCCGACCTCGTGGCCGATGACGAACCGCTGCTCGTCGGCCTCCAGGAGGTCGAACAGGCCCGTGGTCATGACGATGAACGGCTTGTGGCTGCCGATCGCCATGGCGTTGGGCTTGGGGTTCATCTGGATGTAGAGCTCGGGCACCTCGTCCATGTCCAGGACGTAGGCGGCGTCGCGCACGTAGTCGTACACGTGCGGGAACTGCGTGGGGCCGACGCGGACCGCACTGGACAGGAACATCAGGCGCAGGGCGCGCTCGTTGAACAGGCCGGAGAGGCGTTTGAAGACCTCGTCGAACCCGCGTAGGGAGCGCAACGCGACCAGGGCGCCGCGGTCGGCGGGATGCTCGTAGGCGCGGGGCGAGATGTCGGAGAGCCGGACACGGACGCGATCTGGTGAGTTGGACATACCGGCATGCTATGCGCCGGGGTCGCGCTTGGCCACGGTTTCGGGGCAACGAGATATGACGCGTTTCCCGGGCGGGGGTGCGGACCCCGGAGGGAGCCGGTGCGGAACCCGAGGTGGCGGCGGTGAAGGGGGCGGCCGGAGAGGGGGACGGGACGTCGGCGGTATCGGGGGAAGGTCAGGGGGATCCCGGGGGCGCCTCAGGGACGGGGCCCGCCCCGGCCCGCGGGAAGGAAGCGGGGCGCACCGTCGTTGTGCCTGTGCACCGGGGGACGGGGGCGGTGTCCTCCGGCGGCGTCGGCTAATCTCGGTTGGCCGATTCCGGCACGCCGGACCGAGGAACGGAGCAGTCGAGTGGTGCACGAGGACAACGGACAGCGGGGACGGCCCCCCCGCGTCGGCATCATGGGCGGCACCTTCGACCCCATCCACCACGGCCACCTCGTCGCGGCCAGTGAGGTCGCCCACCTCTTCGAACTGGACGAGGTGGTGTTCGTCCCCACGGGCAGACCCTGGCAGAAGGACCCGGAGAAGGTCACCCCGCCCGAGGACCGCTACCTGATGACGGTCATCGCCACGGCGGAGAACCCGCAGTTCCGGGTCGACCGCATCGAGATCGACCGCGAGGGGCCCACCTACACGATCGACACACTGCGCGAACTGCGGGCCGCCTACGGCCCCGAAGTGGAGCTGTTCTTCATCACCGGGGCCGACGCCCTGGGTGCCATCCTGGGCTGGCACAACGCGGACGAACTTTTCGAGCTCGCGCATTTCGTAGGCTGTAACCGGCCCGGTCACCGGCTCAGCGACTCGGGACTGCCCGAGGGCAAGGTCTCCCTGGTGGAGGTCCCCGCACTGGCCATCTCCTCGACCGAGTGCCGCGAGCGCGTCCGCAAGGGCGAGCCCATCTGGTACCTGGTCCCGGACGGCATCGTCCGCTACATCAACAAGACCGGGCTTTACCGAGAAAGCTGAAAGGCAGCAAGCACAACGTGACAGCCACCGACAGGGCGCTGGAAATGGTCAAGGTCGCCGCCGAGGCCGCCTCCGACAAGCTCGCCCAGGAGATCATCGCCTACGACGTCAGCGAGCAGCTCGTCATCACCGAGGCCTTCGTGCTCTGCTCGGCGCCCAACGACCGCCAGGTCCGCGCGATCGTCGACGAGATCGAGGACCAGCTGCGCCTCAAGGCGGGCGCCAAGCCCGTCCGCCGCGAGGGCGAGCGCGACGGCCGCTGGGTGCTGCTGGACTACGCCGACATCGTCGTGCACATCCAGCACGAGGAGGAGCGCGGGTACTACGGCCTGGAGCGGCTGTGGAAGGACTGCCCGACCATCGAACTGCCCGAGAACGCCCGCGGCGCCGAGCGCACCCCGCTCGACGAGCAGTAGCAGGCCCCCGGAACACCCCCGAGTGGAGAGACGCACCAAGGTGACCGACACCCGTCGCGTGCTGTTCTGGCGGCACGGCCGTACCGCGTGGAACATGGAGAACCGCTTCCAGGGCCAGACCGACATCGAACTCGACAAGGTGGGGCACGCCCAGGCCGACCGGGCGGGGCGGCTGCTCGCGACCCTGGAACCCGACCTGATCGTGGCCTCCGACCTCAAACGGGCCGCCGACACCGCGGGCTACCTCGCCCGCGCGACGGGACTGCCCGTCGAGTTCGACAAGGGCCTGCGCGAACGGTTCGGCGGATCCTGGGAGGGGTTCACCGGCAAGGAGCTGGCCGAGCGCTGGCCCGACCGGCACCCGCGCATGGACATCCCCGACGGCGAGCCGATCGCCGAGGTCGGGGACCGCATGCACACGGCGGTGGGCAAGGCGCTGGCACGCACCCCCGAAGGGGGGCTGCTGGTCGTGGTCAGCCACGGGGCGGCGCTGCGCGTGGGCATCTCCCGGATGCTGGGGATCCCCGACGAGCAGCGCGAGATCCTCGGACCGCTCAGCAACTGCTGCTGGTCGGTGCTCCAGCAGCGCCGGGGGCACTGGAGGCTCATGGAGCACAACGCGGCGAGCCTGCCCGAGCCCGTCGTGCTCAGCGACGACGCGTAATCCGTTTCGACGTTCGCACCGGATTCCGCTATGGTGTGGGAGTCGGCAGCGCACGACAGTGCGAGGTCCGACTCCCACAAGGGGCTATGGCGCAGTTGGTAGCGCGCCTCCATGGCATGGAGGAGGTCTGGGGTTCGAATCCCCATAGCTCCACTCGACTCCGAGACGACCCTGCTCGCGCGTTGGACGCGCTCGCAGGGTCGTCTTCGTCGTGCCTGCCGGGGGGAGACCCCCCGAACCCCCCGAGGTGACCCCCTGTGGCGGGGGTCGCGTGCATCGTGGATCTCGGCGGTGCCTGGTCTTACATCGTGTGCGGGCTGCGCCCGCGGGGTCTTCTCCGAGACGGTCCGTTGTGGCGGGGCCGCGTGAGTCGGGGGACCTTGGCGGTGGGCGGTCTTGCATCGTGTGCGGGCTGTGCCCGCGGGGGTTTCTTCGAGGTGGCCCGCTGTGGTGGGGCGTCGGGGGATCTCGGTGGTGTGCGGTTCGGGTGTCGGGAAGGGGCGGGGGTTCCGTCCCCGGGTAGGAGTGGGGACACCGACGAAGGGGTGACCGTCATGCGACCGAACGAGATCGCCGAGATCCTGGACCGACCCGTCAGCCGGGAGCTGCTGGCCCGCGACATCACGCGCCTGGCCTACGTCGCCACGGACGGCACGCCGCGCAGCATCCCGATCGCGTTCACCTGGAACGGCTCCGAGATCGTCCTGTGCACCACGAAGAACGCCCCGAAGCTGCGCTCCCTGCGGGTGAACCCCATGGTCGCCCTGACCATCGACACCGAGGTCCACCCGCCCAGGATCCTGCTCCTCCGCGGGCGCGCCGAACTGGACGAGGTCGACGGCATCCCGGAGGAGTACCTCCGGATGAACGGCACCTACGAGATGACGCCCGAGCAGCGCGTCGAGTGGGAGGCCGAGGTCCGCTCGCTCTACGACGGCATGGTGCGGATCGTCATCACCCCCACCTGGGCCAAGCTCATCGACTTCGAGACGACCCTGCCCAGCGCGGTCGAGGAGCTGGTGAGGCGGCGGGACGAACGCCGGAGCGGATCGGCCTGAGAACGGCGGCGCGAGGACCCTCGAACCCGTGGAGCGGTATAGTATGGCCGGTATAGTTATTTGAGACGCGGGAAGGGCGCCCCATGATCGAGATCCTCAACCCCACCGAGCTGGCCCGGGCCGGAGTCACCGGCGCCCTGGTCGGGGACATCCTGCGGACGCTGCGGAGCCGCTGCGAGGTCGGCACGAACCTCCTGGACATCGACCGGTGGGCCCGGGAGATGATCCTCGAGGCCGGGGCGCAGTCCTGCTACGTCGACTACGCGCCCTCCTTCGGGCGCGGGCCGTTCGGCCACTACATCTGCACGGGCGTCAACGACGCCGTGCTCCACGGGCGGCCCCACGACTACGCCCTCGCCGACGGCGACCTGCTGTCCCTGGACCTGGCCGTCTCCGTGGACGGCGTCGCCGCCGACGCCGCCATCAGCTTCATCGTGGGCGAGTCGCGGCCCCCGGAGAGCGTCGCGCTGATCGACGCGACCGAGCGCGCGCTGGAGGCGGGGATCGCCGTCGCCGGGCCCGGGGCCCGCATCGGCGACATCTCCCACGCCATCGGCTCGGTCCTCCGGGAGGCCGGATACCCGATCAACACCGAGTTCGGCGGCCACGGCATCGGCTCGACCATGCACCAGGACCCGCACGTCCCCAACACCGGGCGGCGCGGCACCGGGTACAAGCTGCGCCCCGGCCTGATGCTGGCGCTGGAGCCGTGGGTCATGCAGGACACCGACCGGCTCGTCACCGACGCCGACGGGTGGACGCTGCGGAGCGCGACGGGCTGCCGGACGGCGCACAGCGAGCACACGGTCGCCATCACCGAGGACGGGGCCGAGGTCCTCACCCGGTCGGCGCGCGGGTGAGGACCGGCCGCCGCGCCCGAGCGGGTCAGCGGGCGCGGCGGTGGACCGTCACCAGCACGCCGTCCCCGTAGACCGTCGCCTCGGCGAGCCTCCAGGCCGACTTGTCGGCGGTCTCGCCGAACAGCCTGCGGCCGTGCCCCAGGAGGAGGGGGAAGGTCATGAGCCGGATCTCGTCCACGAGGTCGTGCCCGACCAGGCCCCGCACCAGGGAGAGGCTGCCCGGGACGGAGATCTCGCCGTCCACCTCCTCCTTCAGCGCCGTCACCTCCGATACGAGGTCCCCCGAGAGCACCGTCGTGTTGTTCCACCGCGGCTCGGTGAGCGTGTTCGAGACGACGTACTTGGGCATCCCGTTGTACTTGTCCGCGAGCGCCCCCTCGTACTCGGGCCAGGCGGACGCGAACCCCTCGTAGGTCCGGCGCCCCAGCAGCAGCGCCCGCGCCCCGAACGCCTCGTCCTCCTTGAACTTCTCCCCCTCCCCGCGGTCCACCTCGAAGCTCCAGTTCGGGTACCTGAAGTCCTCGCCGCCCGGCGCCTCGGCGACACCGTCCAGCGAGACGAACTCGGTCACCACGAGCCGTCCCATGTCAGCCCTCCTTCCCGGCGAACGCCCGCAGCACGGGCGCGAGCACCTCCGGCGCGGCGCTGTGGTTCTCGCCCGGCACCACCTGGAGGGTGGCGGTCGGCAGGTGCCCGGCGACCGCCCGCGCGCCCGCGGCGAGGAAGGGCCAGGTCCGGTCGCCGTGCAGGACCAGCACCGGGACGTCGACCCCGTCCCACAGGTCGGCGCGCAGCGGCCGGCCGGACATGGTGTCGCCGAGGTTGCGGCCGTCGTAGGCGATCGTGTGCGCGATCGCCTCCAACCCGGGCCACATCTCGCTCCCGCGCACGTCGCCGAGGAACTCCGGCGGCATCCCCACGGCCGCCGTCATGAACAGCTCCACCGCGTCCCCCGGCCGTCCGGCGGCCACGGCCGCGTCGAGCCGCTCGACGTAGTCGTCCGGCAGCGGCGGTCGGGAGTCGTCGACGACGACCGGCGGCTCGAACAGCACCAGCCGCGCGACGGGCACGCCCGCCTGCGCCGCGTTGAGCGCCAGGTGCCCGCCCGAGGACCAGCCGAACACCGTCACGGGCCGCCCGCCGCCCTCCCTGTCGATCACCGCCGCCAGGTCCTCGAACTCGCGCTCCACCGTGTACGGCGCGGTGTCGCCGCTGGCGCCCCGGCCGCGCCGGTCGTGGTTGACCACCCTGAAGCCGTCAGCGAGCAGCTCCGCGACCGCCGCGTTCTCCGGGGTCGTCGCGCGGTGCGCGGTCGCCCCGTCGATGATGACGATCGGATCGCCCTCGCCCCACGCGCTGTACGCGATGACGGTGCCGTCGGCGGAGGTGACCGTTCCCTCGGACATGTCCAGCCCTTCTGTCGTCCGCGGTGGCCTCCCACCGCTGTGACCCCAGACTAGGAACCGGCCGGGGGCCCGGTCTTGTACAGAAGCGACATCGTCCCCCGCCCCTCCTGCAACTGGGTGGCCGTCCGCCCGATGAACCGCTGGAGCGAGCGGGCCAGGTGCGGCTGGTCGTAGTAGCCCAGCCGGTGCACCACGTCCAGCGGCGCGGTGCCCTCGCCGAGGAGCAGCGCCGCCTCCCGGGCGCGTTCGATCTGCCGGATCGCCCCCTGGGTGAGCCCGGTGGCGGCCGCGACGCGCCGCTGCACCGACCGGGTCCCCACCCGCGCGATCCCGCCCCAGACCACCTCGTCCACGAGGGGGTCGCGGGAGATCACCCCCGCCCGCGCCAGCCGTGCCACCAGGGCCTCGGCGTCGTCGAAGCCCGGGACCTCCCACTCCCGGCCGCCCAGCACGAACGTGCGCTCTGTGACGTGCGGGCTCTCCACGGCCGAGTCGACCAGCCGCGGCAGGTGCGGCAGCACGGTCCCGTGCGCGAAGGTGATGCCCAGCGACTCCGAGTCGCCCGCCAGCTCCACGCTGGACGCGGCGGTCTCGGGCCCGCGGACGGCCGCGTGCCCGCGGCCCCCCTCCTCCCAGAACACGAGCTCCCAGGTGGACGTCGCGACCGAGGTCATGGCCTCGAACCCCGACGCCCGCCCCCGCCAGACGCACGCCACGTGGGGCGAGTCCGACATCCTGTGCAGGCTCTCGATCGCCATGGTCTCCTCCGGGTCCGGTCCGTGGTGCCATCATCGCCGCGGGCACCGACACGGGGCCACCGGCGACCGGGGATCCGCCCCTGGACGGTCCGGCGGCGCGGGGGCGCTGCGTGGTTCAGAGGGCGCCGCCCGCTCTCCGGCGGGTGGCCGCCGTGCAGCGGTCGGCCAGGCGGGCGCAGGCGTCCGCCAGTTCGTCCGGACCGACGACCTCGAACCCGGCGTCGAACCGGCCGACCGCCGCGGCCAGGCCCGTCCACGACCACGAGTACAGGACGAGCCGGCACCGGTCCGGGCCCGCCTCCTCGACGGTGCCGTCGCCGATGTAGGGGGCCGCCGCGGCCGCGGGCAGGTCGAGGAGCACCTCGCCGCGGCAGGGCGGGACGCCCGTCCCGTCCGCGCCCCGGAACCGGGCGGCGACGAAGGCCGCGGCGTCCCCGCCCGGCGGCTCGCGCGGGGAGAACCGGGGACCGGTGGGCGGGCGTGGTGTGATGCGGTCCGCCCGGAAGGTGCGCCAGTCGCCGCGGTCCAGGTCCCAGGCCAACAGGTACCAGCGCCCGCCCCGGGCCACCAGGTGGTGGGGCTCCACCCGGCGCGGCGGGGGCCCGAGGGGGCCGCCGTCCCGGCCCGGCGCGGCGTAGTCGAAGCGCAGCACCTCGCGGGCGTGCACGGCCGAGCCCAGCGCGGCCAGGACGCCGCCGCCGACCGGCGGTCGGGGGCCGGGGTCCTCGGCCGCCGAGGCGTCCAGGGTGTCGATCCGGCGGCGCAGCCGCGCGGGCACGAGACCGCGGACGGTGTGCAGGGCGCGCACCGCGTCCTCCGCCAGGTCGGAGCCCTCGGGGCCGGCCGCAGCCAGCCGCAGCGCCAGGGCCAGGACGGTCGCCTGCCCGTCGTCGAACAGCGGCGGGGGCCGCTCGGCGCCCGCGTCCAGGCGGTAGCCGCCGTCGGGGCCCTTGGCGGCCGCCACGGGGTAGCCGAGCTCGCGCAGCCTGTCGACGTCGCGGCGCACGGTGCGCGGGCTGACGCCCAGCCGCTCGGCCAGCAGGGGGCCCGGCCAGTCCCGGCGGACCTGGAGGAGCGAGAGCAGCTTCAGCAGCCGCACGGAGGTCTTCTGCACGCCCTGATCCTGCCGGGGGAAGAGGCCACCCCCTGTCCGCTTCCCCTGCGACCTTGTCCGCGGGGCCGCCGGACGGCGGCCCGGAACAAGGGAGCGACCATGTCCATCACCACGACGACCCATGCCAACTTCCGGGGCGACGCCCGCGCGGCGCTGGAGTTCTACCGGGACGTGTTCGGCGGCGACCTCGCCGTGACCACCTACCGGGACGCCGGCGGTGTCACCGACGAGGCCGAGGCCGACCAGGTCATGTGGGGGCAGGTGGAGTCCCCCGCGGGCTTCCGCCTGATGGCCTACGACGTGCCCGGGCACACCCCGTGGAGCCCGGGGGAGCGGCCCTACTTCGTGTCGGTGCGCGGCGACTCGGTCGAGGAGGTCGCCGGGTACTGGGAGAAGCTGAGCGAGGGCGCCGCCGTCGTGCAGCCCCTGGGGGAGTCCGCGTGGGCGCGGGCCTACGGCATGCTCCGGGACCGCTTCGGCCTGACCTGGGTCCTGGACGTCCCCGCGGCCCACGGCGCCTGACACACCGCGGGCCCGGTCGGGGACCGGGTCCGCGGCCCGCCGCCACCGCCGTCCCGCGGGCCGCCTTTTCCGTCCGAACCCCGTGCGAAGACTTGCCCTCGCTTTTCCACACCGCGCGCGAGGATGTTTCCGTGCCGTTTCCGGGGAGATGACTCCAGAACACGCTCGACCGAACGCGTACCGTCACCGGGAGTGGAAGGAGAGGCCCATGTTCTTCCTGCCGGGCCGCGGACCGCGGGGGCGCCGGACGCGGGCCGCGCGTCCGCTCGCGGCCGGAGCCGCCGCCCTGCTGATGGTCCTGTCGTCCGGGTGCGGCGCGCCGCCGGGGCAGGAGGGCGGAGGGGCCGGCCTGGCGGACGACCCCCGGATCGTCTGGGCCGTCACCGGCGCCGACCGGGCCGCCCACGAGCAGGTCGCCGCCCTGTGGAACGAGACCCACCCCGACCGCCAGGTGGAGGTCTTCTTCCTGGCGCCCACCGCCGACGAGCAGCGCCAGGCCATGTTCCAGGACCTCCAGAGCCGGGCGGGGCAGTTCGACGTCCTGGGGCTCGACGTGATCTGGACGGGCGAGTTCGCCGACTTCGGCTACATCGAGAGCCTGGAGGACCTGCGCCCGGAGGTCGAGGGGGTGAGCCTGCCCGGCGCCGTCGACACCGCCCAGTGGCGACAGGAGCTCTTCGCCCTCCCGTACTCCTCCAACGGGGCCTTCCTCTACTACCGCACCGACCTCATCGACGAGCCGCCCCGGACCTGGGAGGAGCTGTACGAGACCGGGACGGAGGCCGCCGAGGAGGCGGGGATCTCCGGCTTCGTCGGCCAGGGGGACCGCTACGAGGGGTTCGTCGTCAGCTACCTGGAGCTGTTCTGGGCCGCGGGGGGCGAGCTGTTCGACGAAGGGCAGACCCGGAGCACCTTCCTGGAGGGCGACGCCGCCTCCACCGCCCTGGACTTCATGACCCGGGCCCACGCCACCGGCTTCTACGCCGAGGGCTACGACTCCATGGTGGAGGACGACGCCCGGGCCCTGTTCCAGGCCGGTGAGGCGGTGTACATGCGCAACTGGCCCTACGCCGTGCCGCTGCTGTCGGGCGAGGCCGGAGAGGAGAGCGCGGTCGCGGACGACTTCGCCGTGGCCCCGCTGCCGACCTTCGACGGCGAGGGCACCACCAGCGCCCTGGGCGGGCTCAACAACGCCGTGAGCACTCTCAGCGACGAGAAGGAGGTGGCCCGCGAGTTCGTCCTGTGGGCGGCCACCGACCCCGGGGCCCAGGCCCTGCTGGCCGAGAACAGCCTGCCGCCCACCATGGAGTCGGTCTACGAGGACTCGGAGGACCCGAACTTCCGGATGCTCGGCGACATCCTGGCCGCGGCGCACGCCCGGCCCCCGGTCCCGGGGTACAACTCGCTCTCCCTGGCGATCCAGGACGAGCTCCACCCCGCCTTCCTGGGCCAGGCCGATCCCGGGCCCGCCCTGGAGGCCGTGGAACGCGCCGCGGACGACGCCCTCCGGCAGGAGTAGGACATGGCGACACGACAGAGCAGCGGACACACGGCGCAGGACCGCACGGGCCGGGTGCCCCGGCCGCGCGGGGGCGGGGACGGAGGAGGCGGGGGAGGCCGGACCTCCCGGGGCGGCGGCCGGGGGCCCCGCCGGAACCCGGGCCACGGCCTGGGCGAACGGGCCATGGGGAGGATCTTCCTGGCCCCCTCGTTCGCCTTCATGGCCGTCATCGCGCTCTTCCCGGTCTTCTACGCCGTCCTGATGAGCCTCTACGAGATCCGGGGCTTCAACCAGGACTTCACGGGGTTCGGCAACTACGCGCGGGCCCTCACCGACCCCGGCTTCTACAACGCGGCGCTCAACACCCTGGTCTTCACCGTGGCCTCGGTGACACTGGAGTTCGTGATCGGACTGGGCTTCGCGCTGATCATGCACCAGGCGTTCGTCGGCCGCGGCCTCACCCGGGCGGTGATCCTGGTGCCGTGGGTGATCCCCACCGCCGTCGCCGCCCAGGTGTGGCGGTACATGTTCGACCACAACCCGGGGTTCGTGAACGCGGTGCTCGGCACCGACGTCAACTGGCTGCGCGACCCGGCGTGGTCCATGGTCGGCATCATCGCCGCGGACGTGTGGAAGACCGCGCCGTTCGTGGCCCTGCTGCTGCTGGCCGGGCTCCAGACGATCCCCAAGGACTACTACGAGGCGGCCAAGATGGACGGCGCCGGGGTGCTCCAGCGCTTCCGGTCCGTCACGCTGCCGCTGCTGCGCCCCGCGATCGTGGTGGCGCTGCTGTTCCGCACGGTGGACGCGCTGCGCATGTTCGACTTCGCGTACGTGTTCGCCGGGTACTCCAACTCGCTGGCGACACTGTCGGTGTACGCGCAGCGCTTCCTCGTCGCCGAGCCCCGCCTCGGGTACGCGAGCGCGCTGTCCACCGTCACCTTCGTGATCGTCATGCTGGTCGGCCTCGCGTTCATCTCCCGGATGGGGCGGCACATGGTCGGCGACACGGCACGGGAGGTGAAGCGGTGACGATCTCGGAGCAGGACCGGGCCCGCGAGGCGGTGCGCGAGGCGCACCGGACACGGCGGGGGACACCGCCGGCCCTGGTCAACGCGCTCAAGCTGCTGGGCCTCGCGGTGGTGCTGCTGTGGTGCCTGTTCCCGTTCCTGTGGATGGCGATGACCAGCCTGCGCACCGGGTCGGTGGCGCTCACCGACCCCAACATCCTGCACGGGCCGTTCAGCCTGGACAACTACGGCCAGGTCTTCGACC
Source organism: Nocardiopsis sp. NPDC006139 (assembly GCF_040614155.1). Lineage (NCBI taxonomy): Bacteria > Bacillati > Actinomycetota > Actinomycetes > Streptosporangiales > Nocardiopsidaceae > Nocardiopsis > Nocardiopsis sp. NPDC006139. Next base: position 22,350 of record NZ_JBEXTT010000032.1, on the reverse strand, counting down.
TGGGGTTCCAGTTCGCGCTGCGCAACTCGCTGATCGTGGCGGCGCTGACCACGGTCATCTGCATCCCGGTGGCGGCGCTGGCGGGCTACGCCCTGGCCCGGCTGCCGCTGCGCGGGAGGTTCGTGCTGCTGGCCGTCACCCTGGTGGCGACCCTCTTCCCGCCGGTGGCGCTGGTCAACCCGCTGTACCAGATGTACCTGGAGCTCCAGTCGCTGACCGGGGTCAACCTGCTCAACAGCTACGCGGGCATGGTGATCCCGTACGTGGCGCTGACCCTGCCGCTGTCCATCTTCATCCTGGCCACGTTCTTCGCGGGCATCCCGCGCGAGGTCGAGGAGTCGGCGAAGGTGGACGGGGCCACGCCGTTCCAGGCGTTCTGGCGGGTGGTGGCGCCGCTGGCGGCGCCCGGGGTGGGCGCCGCGTCGATCCTGACCTTCGTGTACGCCACCAACGAGTTCCTGCTGGCGTTCTCGTTCGCGCCCCGCGACCTCAACGTGCAGACGGTCCCGGTGTTCATCGGCACCTTCCAGCGCGTCGGGTACGAGAACCCGATCGGCCAGGTCATGGCGGCGTCGGTGTTGGTCTCGGTCCCCCTGATCCTCTTCGCGCTGGTGCTCCAGCGCCGGATCGTGGCCGGGCTGACCTCCGGCGCGGTCAAGGGCTGAGCGCCGGGGTCACTCCAGGCAGGCGCGGACCACGGCGGCCATCCGCTCCCGGGGCTCGACGACCCCGGGGCGGGTGACCCCGCGCAGGATGAGCCCGTCGGCGTAGGCCATCAGGGTGCGCATCGCCGCCTGCGGGTCGGCCGCGCCCAGGTCGGCGAGGACGCGCGCGCCCCACTCCTGGATGAGGGCCGCGCCCCGGGACAGGGCGGCGGCGATCCGGGGGTCGTGGGTGGCCTCCACCGACAGCGCGTAACGGGCGACGGTGCGGACCCGGTCGGTGGTCACCGAGGCCTCGATGAACCGGGTGACGGCGTCCAGGAAGAGGTCGAGCGTCGGCTCCCCGGGCAGGTCCATCGCCGCCCAGTCGCGCCGGTCCAGCTCCTCCAGCCGTTCCACGACGGCGGTGACGAGCGCGTCGCGGGTGCGGAAGTGGTTGGAGGACGACCCCCTGGGCAGGCCCGCCGCGGCGTCCACCCGGCCGTGGGTGAGGGCGTGCACGCCGCCCGTGCCGAGCAGGGTGATGGCGGCGTCCAGGGCGCGTTCGCGAGTCTCCGACATGGGGGAACTATAAACGTAGTGACGGGCTACTATGATCGTAGTAGCGTGGGGCCATGAACGGTAGAGCACTCATCGTCGGAGGCGGTATCGCCGGACTCGCCGCCGCCCGCGGCCTGCTGGACCGGGGCTGGGAGGTCGAGGTGCGCGAACGCCACGCCGGCCCGCCCGACATCGGCGGGGCGCTGGGCATGTGGCCGCCCGCCCTGGAGGCCCTGGACCGGCTCGGTCTGGGGGCGGCGGTCCGCGCCGCCGGGAGCGTCCCCACCGCCGCGCGGCTGGCCGACCCCGCCGGACGGACCCTCGTGCGCCTGGACCGGCGCGCCCCCGCCGCCCGCCTGGTCGCCCGTTCCGCGCTGCTGGAGATCCTGGTCGGCGCCCTGCCCGCGGGAACGGTCCGCTGGAACACCCCCGTCACCCCGGAGGAGGCCGCCGCCGGAGTGGGCGGATTCGACGTGGTCGTCGGGGCCGACGGCCTCAACGGCGCCGTCCGCCGCGGCGCCTTCCCCGCCGCGCCCGCCTCCCGGGGGCTGGGCACCGTCGCCTACCGGGGAGCCGTGCCCGGCCATGTCGCGACCTTCACCGAGACCTGGGGGAGCGGCCGCCTCTTCGGCGTCACCCCCATGGACGGCCGCGCCGCCAACTGGTACGCGGCCGTGCGCGCCGACCTGGCGCCCGACCGCGGGGCGGACCCCCTCGTCCTGCTGCGCCGGCTGTACGGCGGCTGGCACGCGGGGGTCACCCGGGTCCTGGACGCCCTGCCCGGCACCGCCGTCGACCGGCGCACCCTCTACGACCTGCCCGCCCCGGCCTCCTACGTGCACGGGCGCCGCGTCCTCATCGGCGACGCCGCCCACGCCATGGCGCCCAACCTGGGGCGGGGCGCCTGCGAGTCCCTGGTGGACGCGGCCGCCCTGGCCCGGGCGCTGGGCGAGGCCCCCGCCGTCGACCAGGGGCTGGCCCGCTACGACCGGGAGCGCCGCCGCCCGGCCGCCCGCCTCGTGCGCGCCTCCCGGGCGATGAGCGGGCTCGCCACCGCCACCCGCCTCACCGGTCTGCGCGACGGGACCCTGCGCACCGTCGGGGCGCTCCTGGGATAACCGCTTTACCCGGGCGCGGCCGCACGGTTGGCTGGGGGCATGAGCGGATCACAGACCGACGTACTGCCCCTGACCACCGACGTGCGCGAACACCCCGCCGTGTTCGCCAGCGCCTTCAACTCCGGCGACCCCGACCTGGTGGAACGCGTCTACGAGGAGGACGGGATCCTCGTCCTGGACCCGGCCGCCCCGCTGACCGGGGCCGCGCGGCGCGAGGGCAACGCCCGGTTCATGTCCCTGGGCGTGCCGATCGCGGTCAGCCCCCGGCACGTCCACCAGGCGGGCGACATCGCCTTCCTCATCGTCGACTGGGAGGTGCGCGGCACCGGCCCCGACGGGCGGGAGGTCGACATCCGCGGCACCGCCACCGACGTGGCCCGGCGCGGGGCCGACGGGCTGTGGCGGTACGTCATCGACAACCCGTTCGGCGTGGCCGGGGCGCCCGCCGCGCCCTGACCGGCCCGGACACGGGACCGCCCCGGCCCGGGGACCCCGGGCCGGGGCGGCGCGGCCGAACGCACCCGCGGCTCAGCCGGCCGCGGTCGGCTCCGGCACCTCGGCCCCGACCTCGGCGATGTGCAGCGCCGCGACCAGGTCGCGGTACAGCTCGTCGCGTTCCAGCAGCTCGGTGTGCGTCCCCTGGGCGCGCACCCCGCCCTCCTCCATGAGGATGATCCGGTCGGCGTGGATCACCGTCGACAACCGGTGCGCCACCGTCACCACGGCCGCCCGGTCGGCGTGCCGCCGCACGCTCTCGGTGATCGCCGCCTCGGTGATGGCGTCCACCTGCGAGGTCGCCTCGTCCAGCAGCAGCACGTCCGGCGAACGCAGCAGCGCCCGGGCCAGGGCCACCCGCTGGCGCTGGCCGCCCGAGAACGCAGTGGCGTCCAGCGGGGTGTCCAGGCCCTCCTCCAGGGCGTCGATCTTGTCGGCCAGGCGGACGTCCCCGACCACCCGGCGGATCTCCTCCTCGGTCGCCTCCGGGCGGCTGAACAGCAGGTTGTCCCGCAGGGTGCCCGGCACCACCGGGGTGTCCTGCTCCACGTAGGCGAAGTGCGCGCGCACCTGCTCGGGGGTCAGCTCCCGGTAGGGGGTGCCGCCCACCCGCAGTTCGCCGCCCTCCGGCTCCAGGAAGCGCAGCAGCAGCGACAGCACCGTGGTCTTGCCCGCCCCCGACGGGCCCACGATCGCGGTGTGCCCCCGCCGGGGGATCACCAGGTCCACGTCCCGGAGCGCGGGCGCGGCGCCCGGGGCGTAGCGGGCGGTCACCCCCCGCAGCTCCAGCAGGGCGTCCGGGCCGTGCCCGTTGGCGGAGGCGGGGCGGCCGCCGAGCGGAGCCGGCGCCGGACCCGCGGGCGCCTCGGCGGCCGGCTCCAGCGGGATCGCCTCCACCTCGCGGATCCGCTTGGCCGCGGCGATGCCCGACTGCAGCGTGCTCACGCTCTGGGACAGCTCCATGACCGGGTTCAGCAGCGTGAACGCGTACAGCAGGAACGCGATCAGGGTGGACACGCCGATGTCGCCGGAGGCCACCCGCAGGGCGCCCACGCCGAGGATGGCGATGATCGCCAGCTGGATGCCGCTGAACGCGATCGTCCAGGCCACCGCCTCCCGGCGGACCGCCCGCACGCCGTGCTCGGCGGCCTCGCGGGCGTGGACGAGGATCGTGTCGCCCAGGCGCTCCTCGGCGCGGCTCACCTTGACGGTGCGGATCGCCCGCAGCGCCCCGTCCAGCACGCCGCCCATCAGGCCCAGGGAGTTCTGTGCCTTCTCCTGTGCCTTGGCCAGGGCGGGCATCAGGGTGAGGAACAGGACCGTCACGATGAGCACCGCGGCCGCGGTGACGGCGACCAGGACCAGGTCCAGGACCGCCATCATCACCAGCGTGCCGACCAGCAGCACGGCGCCGTTGATGAGGCTGATGACGCTCGTGGACGCGGCCTCGCGCAGCAGCACGGTGTCGGAGGTGGCCCGGGTGACCAGCTCGCCGGAGGAGCGGCGGGACAGCGGGATCAGCGCGGCCCGGAAGTAGCGGCGCACCAGCGAGGTGCGCGCGTCCAGCACGACCTTCTCGGCGACGGTGCCCATCAGGATCCAGTGGTACATGCCCAGCACCGCGCCGACGGCGAACAGGCCCAGCAGCAGGACGATGGGCAGCGTCAGCCCGCCCCCCTCGGCCAGGGTGTCCAGGACGAGTTTGACCACCATGGGGTTGGCCAGCTCCAGCCCGGAGCCGAGCAGTGCCAGGACCAGGCCCAGCAGGAGCTTGCGGCGGTGCGGGCGCACGAACGACCACAGCACCTTCAACTGGGCGAAGCGCGGCTCCTCCCCGGGCGGGGACTCCGCCGGGATCGGGGCATCGTTTGTCTCAATGCGATCAGCCATGCTTGAAATTAGGTCATATGTGACCGATTATTGTCAACCAAATACCCGCAAGCCTAGGATGAGCGCATGGTGAAGAGCGCAACCTCAGAGGAAGAGACGAGGACCCGTGCCCGCACCCGCCGCGCCATCCTGGACGCGGCCGTGCAGGTCCTCGGAGACAACCCCGCCGCACCCCTGTCCCAGGTGGCCAGAGCCGCCGGGGTCGCCCGCAGCACGCTGCAGCGCTACTTCGCCGAACGGGCCGACCTCATCGAAGCCCTGCGCGACTACGCGGACGAGCTCTCCAACGAGGCCTGCGAGCGGGCGCGCACCACCGAGGGGACCGCCATCGAGGCGTTCACCCGGCTCGTCGCCGAGTACTTCACGCTGCGCAAGGTCATCATGCTGGCGTTCGGCTCCGACGACCTCACCGAGGACGCCCGCGACCAGGACGAGTGCAGCGCCGCCGACCTGGCCCTGCAGGCGCTCATCGTCCGGGGGCACGAGGACGGCACCATCGACCCCAGGATCACCCCGCTGTGGGCCGAACAGCTGCTGTGGTCCGGGCTGTACGCCGGCTGGACCTACGTCACCACGGCCAGGGTCCCCGCCTACGAAGCGCTCACCCTGTGCCTGCACTCGCTCGTCAAAGCGGTGGAGCGGCGGCCCGGGCGGGACGACTGACCCGATACGGAGCGGACCTCCGGGAGCCCGCGGGCCCCGGAGGCGACGGGTGCTACAGGTACAGGCCGGTACCCCGCTCCGGGGCCTCCTTGGCGATCGCGTGCACGTCCCGCTCGCGCAGGATGATGTACCGCTCGCCGTTCAGTTCGACCTCGCCCTGCTCCTCCGGGTCGAACAGGACCCGGTCCCCGGTCTTGACATGGCGGGCGCCGGTGCCGGCGCCCACGACCTCACCCCAGGCGAGCCGCGTCGCCAGCTTCACCGTGTCCGGGATGACCAGACCCGCGCTGCTGCGCCGCTCGCTCTTGTCGGGGACCGTCTTCACCAGCAGGCGGTCGTGGAGCATCTGGATTTCAAGCTTTGATTCGGGCACACCCCCAGGGTATTCGCCCCCGGCCCGGGCCGTCCGCCGCCACCACCGGCCACGGGACCGCCCCCCTGGCTCAACCACCTCTTAACCTTCGGTACAGTAATTCCATCGCCGACCGGGGTAACCGAGCGGCGCACCAGGGGCTATGGCGCAGTTGGTAGCGCGCCTCCATGGCATGGAGGAGGTCTGGGGTTCGAATCCCCATAGCTCCACTCGACTCTCAGACGACCCTGCTCGCGCGTTGGACGCGCTCGCAGGGTCGTCTTCGTCGTGCCTGCCGGGGGGAGACCCCCTGAACCCCCCGAGGTGACCCCCTGTGGCGGGGGCCGCGTGCATCGTGGGCCTCGGCGGTGCCTGGTCTTACATCGTGTGCGGGCTGCGCCCGCGGCGTGCTTTCCAAGGTGATCCCCGGCAGGGGAGTGGCGGACCTCACATGTGTGCGGGGGTGGCTCAGGTCGGGGTGAGGGCCGCGTAGTAGGCCTGCTGGGACGGGAAGTAGGAGTCGAAGGCGGGCAGCGGCTCCCCCTCGCGGGAGGCCGCCAGCGCGTCGAGGTAGTACTCCCAGCCCGGCCCGATCGACCCGAGGTCGGTGTCCGGATCCAGGTGGTGGACGAACGTCAGCGTCGTCGTTCCCGCCTCGGCCGACAGCAGGGCCTCCAGTCGCCAGGAGCCGTACTCGTCCTCGCTGCTCACCGCCAGTCGCCGGGGCGGCTCGCAGGCGTCGATGCGCAGGTCGCCCTCCGGGGCGCCCTCCTCCAGGGTGAGGCGGTAGCGGACCGTCCGGCCCGGCCCGGGCTCACCGGTCCACGACGCGAACCACAGCGCGGTCCTGTCGGGGTCGGTGACGCTCGCCCACACGTCCTCGATCGGTGCCCTGAAGGTGCGGGTCAGTACCAGGTCGCGGCCCGTGTCGGTCGCCGCCAGCCGCCCTGTCGGTCGTGGTCCCATGGGCCGACCCTAACCGGCGGGGGTGACGGAATCGAGGGTGCGGCCGAGCGGTCCGGTACCGGACGATTCCCCGGAATTTCCCCGGACGTTCGAACGGTGTGCGGGCGGTGAACGGTCGGCGGCCGGTTTCGGACACGCGAATGGAGAGAGGGGACAATTCACCTGCGGATCTCCCGCGAAGAATGGAGGAATCGCAGCTCACGCGGCCTTCACCACTTTCGTCGGTAGTGCCACCACCACCCGCGGGGTGGGCGTGGGTGGACGGTGAATCGGGAGTCGGCACCATCGAATGCGGCGACCCGCGCATCTAACGTCGAAACCGTTAGAGAATCCCTCGATCCGACGGAGGATCATGATCACGGCGGGCCCCCGGACCGCGCCGCCCCTGGCGCCTCTGCACTACGAGGAGCAGGAGTGGAACGGCCTTCGACTGCTGGCTTACGACGAGTCCGGCGACGGGCGCATCGTCGAGGCCCTGGGTGATCCGGCGACCGCCGATCACATCATCGTCCTCGTCCCCGGAAACGACAATTACCTGGGGAATTACTTCGACCCGAGCCGTCCCACCCGCCCCCGGGTGAACGGCGCGACCCTGTTGCGGACCATGGGCGAGATCGCCACGGGGGAGAGTTTCGCCGTCGTGGTGTGGATGGGCTACGACACCCCCCGCGGATTCTTCGAGGGCGCGATGCGCGGACCGGCCCGGCGGGCCGCCCCCGACCTCGTCCGGCTCACCCATTACCTGCCCGGCGACGCCCACATCACCCTGGTCGGGCACAGCTACGGGACCGTCGTGTGCGGCCTGGCGCTGGCCGAGGGCCGCGTCGACGACTGCATCGCCCTGGGCAGCCCCGGCATGGGCGGCTCCTCCACCGCCGACCTGCGCTACTCCGGGAACCTCTGGGTCGCCCAGGGACGCGACGACTGGATCCGCCGCTTCCCGCGCGGCCGCCTCGGCGACATCGGCCACGGACCCACCCCGCTGCGCCCCGGCTTCGGGGGCCTGCGCATCGAGACCGGCGACATCCCCGGCCACTGCGCCTACTACACCGAGGGCAGCGAGTCGGTGCGCAACATGGCCCGGATCGCCCTGGGACGCTACGAGGAGGTCACCCTGGTCGACCCGGTGGCCCGCACCCCGCTGCCCCGACCGGTCGCCCCGGCCCGGTCCGCCGCCCTGCCCGCGCAGCGGGCGGCCGCCGTCCCGGGGGGGAGGATCACCCGGTGACCGCCGACGGACCGGTGATCCTCGCCGAGGGGGTCCGCAAGACCTATCCGTCCAGGAGCCGGCCCTCCCTGGACGGGTTCGACCTGGTCGTGCGCCCGGGCACGGTGCACGCCCTGCTCGGGCCCAACGGCGCGGGCAAGACCACCGCGGTCCGGGTGATGTCCACCCTGGTCCGGTTCGACGAGGGCAGCGTCCGGGTGGCCGGGCACGACGTGGCCTCCCAGAGCCGCCGGGTGCGCGAGCGCATCGGCCTGACCGGCCAGTACGCCGCCCTGGACGAGGTGCTCAGCGGCCGGCGCAACCTGGAGATGTTCGCCCGCCTGCACCACCTGCGGCCCAGGGAGGCCAAGGCCAGGGCCGCGGAGCTGCTGGAGCGGTTCGGCCTCACCGACGCCGCCGAGCGCCCGGTCCGCCACTACTCCGGCGGCATGCGCCGCCGCCTGGACCTGGCGGCCAGCCTCATCCTGGACCCGCAGGTGCTGTTCCTGGACGAGCCCACCACCGGCCTGGACCCGCGCAGCCGCGCCGAGGTGTGGCGGGCGGTGCGCGACCTCGTCGACCGGGGGACCACCGTGCTGCTCACCACCCAGTACCTGGAGGAGGCCGACCGGCTGGCCGACACGGTGTCGGTGATGGAGGCCGGCCGGGTCATCGCCGAGGGCGCCCCCGACGAGCTCAAGCGGCGGGTCGGCGGCAGCCGCGTGGAGGTGGTGGTCACCGACCCCTCCGAGGTCGACAAGGCCGTGGAGGTGCTGGGCCGGGTGTGCGGCGCCCCGCTCGACGTCGACCCCGACACCCAGACGGTGCGCGCACCCGTGGGCGGGCGCGGCAGTGAGCTGGCCAAGGTGGTGCGGGCCCTGGACGAGGCCGGGCTGGAGGTGGAGGACATCGCGCTGCGCAGGCCCAGCCTGGACGAGGTGTTCCTCAGCCTGACCGGCCGCCGCACCGGAGAGGACGCGACCACCGGGGAGGGTCCGCGATGACCGTGATGGCCAGGCGCCTGGGATGGGCGCTGTCCGATACCGGGGTGGTGGCCCGCCGCTACCTGTCCCACCTGGTGCACAAGCCCGACGAGCTGATCGGCACCCTGCTCATCCCGGTGCTGGCGGTGCTGCTGTTCGGGTTCGTGTTCGGCGAGACCATGGGCGCCGCTGCCGGTGTGGACGACTACCGGGACTTCCTGATGCCGGGCCTCTTCGCGCTCACCATGGCCTTCGGCATCGGCAACACCACCATCGCCGTGGTCACCGACGCCGGGAGGGGCGTCATCGACCGGTTCCGCACCCTGCCGATGGCGCCGTCGGCGCTGCTGGCCGGGCGCAGCGTCTCCGACGTGGTCTCCGGGGTGGTGGACCTGGCCGTGCTGGCCGGGATGGGCCTGCTCATCGGGTGGCGCTGGAACGAGGGCTGGCTCTCGGCGCTGGCCGCCCTGGGGCTGCTGCTGTGGCTGCGGCTCGCCTTCACCTGGATCGGCATCTACCTGGGGCTGGTGGTGCGCAGCCCCGAGGCCGCCATGAAGTTCTTCTCGCTGGTCTTCCCGCTGGCCATGGTCGCGGACACGTTCGTGCCCACGTCGAGCATGCCCGGCTGGCTGGCCCCGCTGGCGGAGTGGAACCCGCTGTCGGCGACGGTGATCGCCGCCCGCGACCTGTTCGGCTCGCCCGGGGTGGTGTCCGACTCCTGGGTGGCGCAGAACGCCCTGCTCATGGCGCTGGTGTGGCCGCTGGTGCTGCTGGCGGTGTTCGTCCCGCTGGCGGTGCACCGCTACCGGGCGGCCGCCCGGTAGCGGGGGCAGCGCGGTGGTGGGGACCGGGGTCCGCGGGGGCGGCCGCGGTCCTCACCCGTGCGCGTCCACGAAGGCCAGCAGGCCGGGATCGCCCGAGATCAGGCGCTCCGCCTCCTCGCCGCCGTCGCACCGGCACAGCGACACCGTCACCTCGGAGTCCGTGCGCGCGACCACCCGCCACACACCCCCGTGCTCCTCCCAGCGCCGCAGGACGTCGACCGGATCCGTCATGGCGTACCCCCTCCTCGCCGCTGCCCGGGCGGTGCGGTGGAATCGCGCACCACCAGTTCCGGCGCCAGCACCTCGTGCCGGTCCCCGGTGCGGCCGCCCATGCGCTCCCACAGCAGTTCGGTGGCCAGCCTCCCCATGATCGCGCGCGGCTGGTCCACACTGGTCAGCCGGGGGCGGGTCACCTCCGCCAGGGACGTGTTGTCGTAGCCCACCACGGACACCTCCGGCGGGGCGTGGTCCAGCACCGCCAGCGCCGCCAGGTCGTTGACCGCGAACACCGCGCCGGGCCCACGCGCCAGCAGCTCCGCGGCCGCGCGCTCCCGGTCGCCGCCCACCGGGCGCACCAGCACCTCCCCGGCCAGCCCCGCCTCCCGCATGGTCTCCCGGTACCCGGCCTCGCGCGAGCGCGACGACGGGCTGCCGCTGCCGGACAGGTGCCCGATCCGCGTGTGGCCCAGCTCCAGCAGGTGCCGGACCGCCGCCCGCGCCCCCGCCTCGTCGTCGTTGGCGACCGTGTCCACCCCCGGGGCGAACTCCCGCGGCCGTCCCACCATCACCACCGGCACCCTGCGTGCCGCGTCGGCCAGGGCCGCGGCGCCCACCCAGGAGCTCACCACCACGACCCCGTCCACGTTGAGCTGGAGTAAGGAGTCCAGCTGGTGCTCCAGCCGCCCCCGGGCGCGGCGGCCGTGCGCCAGCAGCACCGTGAACCCGCGGCCCTCCGCGGCCTCCTCCACGCCCGCCACGACCTCCGTGTGGTACGGGTTGGCCAGGTCGGTGAGCAGCACGCCCAGGATCATCGTGCGCCCCTGCACCAGCCCGCGGGCCAGGCGGTTGGAGCGGTAGCCGAGCCGGTCGGCGGCGGCCAGGATGCGCGCCCCCGTCTCCTCGCTCACACCGGGATCCCCGCGCAGCGCCAGCGACACCAGGGATTTGGACACCCCGGCGGCCGCGGCGACATCGACGATGGTGGGACGGCGCCCGGGTCTGGTTCCTGTCACAACGACCATTGTGTCCCGGATCGGAGCGCCCCACCCGCCACCGACTGGAACGTTCCAGACCCGTTTCCCGACCGGCCACCGAAAGTCCTTCCCCCGGCTCCGGCCCCTGTTTACCGTCACCGGTGAACGCACTCTCCGGGCCGCCGCGGCGGGCCCCGACCGGCAGGAGACACCTTGGACCCGATCCCCGCCCTGCGCCGACGCCCCGACGCCCTGCTGCTGGACTTCGGCGGGGTCGTCTTCCAGACCCGCAAACCGCCCGAGGGCCGCGCCGCCGTCGCCCTGCACCTGCGCGAGACCCTGCTGCGCGCCGGGCACGACGTGCCCGCCGCCGAACTGCGGGCCTCCCTGGACGCGGGCCTGGCGGCGCTCAAGGACTGGAAGAACGCCGCCGGCCGCCGACGCACCCCGCGCGAGCTGACCCACCGCGAGATCTGGACCGACTTCCTCGCCTCCGACCTGCCCGACCCGGTGCGGGAGACCCTCGCCGGCAGCGCGGGCCCGCTGCTGGCCGACATGTCCACCCTGCTCTCCGAGCACCGCCTCCGCCCCGGCATCCGCGACCTGCTGCACGCCGCCCGCACCCTGGGCGTGCGCGTGGGCATCGTCTCCAACGCCCACTCCGGCCGCGCCCACCGGTCACTGCTGCGCGAAGCCGGGCTGGAGGACGCCATCGGCGTGCAGGTGTACTCCGACGAGGTCGGTATCCGCAAGCCCCACCCGGAGATGATCGCCCTGGCCGCCCGCGCCCTGGGCACCGATCCCGGGCACTGCTGGTACGTCGGCGACACCCAGGACCGCGACGTGGTCGCCGGGCGCAGGGCCGGGGCGGCCGCCGTCGTCCTCACCCGCCACCACCACACCGACACCCCGCCCTACCCGGTACGGGAGAGCGCCGACGCGGTCTTCGACACCCCCGAGGGGCTGGTGGACCCGCTCTGGCACAGCGTCCCGGCCCAGGCGGCCGACGCCGCCCCGGCACGGACCGCCGGAGAGGACACGGAACAGGACCCGGTCCGGGTGGTCCGGCCCCGGGCGCACGGCCCCGCCGCGGCGCGCCGCGCCCTGGACCCCGGGGAGCCCGGCGCGCTCCTGCTCGACCAGGGCGGGGTCATCGCCGTCTCCAGCGCCACCCCCGACGTCCAGCGCGACTTCGCCGCCTCCCTGGCCCGCCGCCTGGAACGCGTCGGCTACGCCGCCACCACCGAGGACATGCTGGCCCTGGTGCGCGCCGGCCGCGACCGCTACCGCGACTGGAAGGCGGGGCACGACGAGGACGGGCCGATCCCCGAGATCACCCCGCGCGCGTTCTGGCACGACATGGTCGGCCGCGACCTGCCCGAACGCGTCCGCGCCTTCCTGTACGCCGAATCCGCGCAGCTCACCCTGGAGTACGCCGACTCCAAGAGCCTGGCCCGGATGCGCGCCGGCGTCCGCGAGGTCCTGGAGCACTGCGCCGAACGGGGCATCCCCGTCGCGGTCGTCTCCAACACCGTCTGCGGGCGCGCCGTCCGCGACGAACTCGACCGGTTCGGCATCGCCCACCTCATCGGCGCCCACGTCTACTCCGACGAGCTGGGCCACCGCAAACCCGACCCCGCCACCGTCCGCTCCGCCCTCACCGCCCTGGACGCCGACCCGGCGCGCGCGTGGTTCGTGGGAGACAAGCCCTGGCGCGACACCGCCGCCGCCCGCCGGGCCGGAGTCGGGACCGCGGTCATCGTGCGCGGCGGCTCCGCCTCCGACGAGCGCATCGACGCCGCGCGCACCGGCCGGGACCCGCTGCTGCGCCCCGACCACGTCATCGACGAGACGGGCGACCTGCTCCGGCTGTGGACGGGCACCCCGGTGCCCCTCGCCACCTGAGAGACCCTCCTTCCCCCTCCCCCCGAAAGGTCACCCACCATGGCCACCCCCGCCCCCCGGCCCCCCGACGTCCGGGAGCCGTCCCGGCCGCCCGCGCTCAACTCCGGACAGAAGCTCATGGTCTTCGTCCTGAGCATGACGCTGTTCGGCCTGGCCAACATCATCACCGAGGTCCTGCCCGAGGGCAGGCTCGGCCCGGTCGAGCTGTCCGTGTCCTACCTGGCCTTCGTCCCGGTCGTCATGGCCTCCCTGTTCCACCCCCTCTACGCGGCCCTGGGCGCCCCGCTCGGCGAGATCGTCTTCGTCGACCTGCTCATGGGCGACTTCTCCGGCATCGGGGAGCTGGAGGGGTACCTCCAGATGTTCCTGGGCGTGTACATCGCGGGCTGCCTGGTCCGCGACCCGCGCCGCCGCGGGCAGCTGTTCCTGGCCGGGGTCACCGTCGTGTTCGTCGACAAGCTCCTGTCGGCCGTCGTCGACATCGGCAAGGTCATGGTCGGCGTCGAGGACGCCGAGTTCGTGCCCGGCCTGCCCGAGTCGATCCTGCTGCTGGAGGCGGTCGGGTTCACCACCGAACTGGTCATCAGCGGCATCCTCTTCGGCGCCCTGCCCGCTATGGCGCTGGCGCCCCGGCTGTACGGCAGGATCGAGCCCCTGCTCGGACTGGCCCCGCGCGACCCCGCCCGGCCCCACACGCTGGCCGAGCGCGGCACCGGCGCGTTCCTGCTGCTGGCCCTGGTGCTGGCGTTCGTGTCGATGATCGCGGCGTTCACCTCCGAGATCTTCGACAACTTCGGGGTGTGGCAGCCCGACTTCATCGACCGGTACGGGCAGCGGTTCCTGTGGATCGGGGCGTCGGCCGCGGCCATCGTGCTGGCCGCCGCGGTCATGGCGGTCCGGTTCGTCGTCCACTCCCGGCGCGAGCGCGCCGCCCAGGACGTCCGGGACGGGGAGGGGCCGCGGTGAGCGGCGGCGACCCCGCCGCACCCGCCGTCGAGGTCCGAGGGCTGCGCTTCCGCTACCCGGGCGCCGCCCGGGACACCCTCACCGGCGTGGACCTGCGCGTCGAACGCGGCGACATCACCGCCGTCATCGGCGGCAACGGCTCCGGCAAGACCACCCTGTGCAAGACCTTCAACGGGCTCGTCCCGCACTACTGGTCCGGCGACTTCGACGGGACCGTGCGCGTGTGCGGCACCGACACCCGCACCGCCTCCGTCGCCGCCCTGTCCCACCTGGTCGGCTACGTCTACCAGGACTTCGGCAACCAGCTGGTGCGGCCCACCGTCCGCGACGAGGTGTCCTTCGCTCCCGTCAACTTCGGGCTCGCCGACCACGCCGAGCGCACCGAGGAGGCCCTGGAGCTGCTCGGCCTCGCCCACCTCGCCGACCGGTTCACCTGGCAGCTGTCCGGCGGGCAGCAGCACCTGGTGGCGCTCGCCTCCGTGCTGGCGCTGCGGCCCGAGGTCGTCGTGGTGGACGAGCCCGTCGCCGAACTCGACCCGGTCCGCGCGGAACGGATCTACGAGGCGCTCACCGACCTCAACACCCGGCGGGGGACCACCGTCGTCGTCATCGAGCACCACGCCGAGTTCGTCGCCCGGTACGCCCGCTCGGTGGTCCTCATGGCCGAGGGCGCACCGGTGTGGCACCTGCCGGTGCGCGAGGCCCTGGAACGGCACGACGAACTCGACCGGCACGGCATCCCGGCGCCGCAGATCGCCCGTGCGGTGCGGGTCCTGGCCCCCGGGGCGCCGGTCCCGCTCACCGTCCCCGAGGCCGCGCGGGCGCTGCGCGGGGTGCCCCTGGGCGGGGCCGCCCCGGCACCGCCGGCGCCGCCGCCGGGGGAGGCCGTGGCCGAGCTCTCCGGCGTCCACCACGGGTACCGCGAGGTCGGCGGCGGGCTCACGCAAGTGCTGCGCGGCGTCGACCTCACCCTGGGCGCCGGCGAGCGCGTCGCCCTGGTCGGCGGCAACGGGGCGGGCAAGTCCACCCTGCTGCGCCTGCTCACCGGCCTCAAGGTGCCCCGCGCCGGGACCGTGCGCGTCGAGGGCGTCGACACCCGCACCGTGCGGCCCGCCGACCTCGCCCACCGGGTCTGCCACCTGTACCAGCGGCCCGAGCAGATGTTCCTCAAGGACAGCGTGCGCGAGGACATCGCCATGTTCCCCGCCGCGCACGGGGTCCCCGACACCGACGCGCTGGTGGACACCATCCTGGAGCGCATCCGGCTCACCGGCCTCGCCGACCGCGACGGGCGCCTGCTCTCCGGCGGCCAGCAGCGCCGCGCCACCCTCGGCATCGGGCTGGGCGTGCGGCCCGCCCTCCTGCTGCTGGACGAGCCCACCTCCAGCCTCGACACCGCCAGCCGCGACGCCGTCATCGCCATGCTCGACGCGCTCGCCGACACCATCCGCTGCACCGTCGTCGCCACCCACGACATGCACCTGGTCGCCACCTGGGCGCAGCGGGTCGTCGTCCTGGACGGCGGCCGGATCGCCGCCGACACCACCCCGGCGGCGCTGTTCTCCGACCCGGGGCTCATGGCCGCCGCCGGGCTCGTCCCGCCCCAGGTCGTCCGGCTCGGCCTGGAACTGGGGCTGGAGCCGCCGCCCCTGTCCGTGGCCGACCTCCTCGGCCGCCGCCCGATCACCGAGGGGACCGCCGATGGCCACCGCTGAACGCCACCGCAGGGAACGGGACACCCTCTCCGTCGAGTGGGTCAAACTCGAACTCCTGCGGACCGCCTACGCCACCCGCGGCGGACTGCTCGCCTCCCGGGACCCCCGGTTCGTCATCGGGTGGTACCTGGTCTTCGCCGTGGTGCCCTGGCTCACCCACGACCTGACCGTGCTCGCCGGGCTGTTCCTGGTGTGCGCGGCCGCCGTCGTGCTCAGCCGGGTCGGGCCGCTCATCCTCGGGCTGTTCCTCATCGGGTTCGTGCTGGAGAGCGTGTACCTGCTGGTCGCGTCCTGGTTCTTCGGCGGGGACCTGGGCACCGTGCTGGCGCTGTCCGAGCTCACGCTCAAGCTCGCCACCGTCAGCCTGGCCAGCATGGCGGCGTTCGTGTCCCTGGACCCGGAGAAGCTGTCCGACGCGCTGCTGGCCCTGCACGCGCCCGCCATGGTCGCGTTCGGGGTGAGCTACGGGTACCGGATGCTGCCGGTGCTGATGGAGGAGTTCCACACCGTCGTCGACGGGTACCGGCTGCGCGCGGCACCGCCGCCCCCGCCCGGGTTCCTGGGGTGGCGGGCCGCCGTGCGGCTGGCCACCACCGTGGTGGCGGCGTTCTACCCCCTGATGCTCAACACCGCCAAGCGCACCCGCACCACCGTGGAGGCGCTGGAGACCAAGGGGTTCACCTACGCCGCCGAACACCCGGCGGGGCGCCGCATCCGCCTCTCCCACCTCAGGGCCGACCGGTGGGACGTACTGCTCATCGCCGTGACCGCACTGCTCGTCGCCGGCTGCTTCGGCCTCGGGCAGGCCTACCCGATGCCCGTCCAGGTCCGCTGACCGCCGCCGGTGCCGGGCGGTGTGGGCCGCCCGACACCCGGCCGGGTCACGGCACCCCCCGCGATCCGATAGACTCGACCATGTCGCCGGGGAGACCCGGACGGCACCCGCACGGGGCTATGGCGCAGTTGGTAGCGCGCCTCCATGGCATGGAGGAGGTCTGGGGTTCGAATCCCCATAGCTCCACTCCACTCCGGAACGACCTTGCCCGGTGGACTTCGTCCGCCTCGCCGGGTCGTTCCGTCGTTTCCGCCGGGTTCACGCCCGGACCCCCGATGTGGGGCCTCGCCCCACGAGGGCGGGTGACGTCCCGCCGGACCCGTTCGACTCCGAGACGACCCTGCCCGCGCGTTCCACGCGCCGGCAGGGCCGTCTCGTCGTTTCCGCCGGGTCACCCCCGGCCGCGGCTCAGCGGGCGACCGGCTCGGGCGCCTCGGCGGCCGGTGCGGACCGGGGGAGCAGGCGCACGGCCAGCACGGCCAGCCCCAGGGCCAGCAGCCCGCCCACGGCGACGGTGACGTGCAGGCCCGTCACGAACGCCTCCCGGGCCTGGTCCGCGGCGGCGGCCGTCAGCCCCGGAGTCCGGAGCGTCTCGTCCAGGGTGCCCGCCGTGCCCGGCCCCAGCAGCCGGAACACGAACGCCGCCAGCGACCCCAGCAGGGCGATCCCGAGCGCGTGCCCGATCTCGTTCCCGGTCTCGGCCATGGCGGCCGCGGCGCCCGCCCGCTCCCGGGGCGCCGCCGACACCGCGATGTCGGCGACCAGGCTGAACGAGATCCCGTACCCCACGCCCGCGACCATCGTCGCCGCGACGTACGGCACCACCCCGCCGTCCGATGCCAGCGCCAGCAGCAGGAGCAGGCCCGCGCCCATGCTCGCGTGCGCCAGGACCAGGGCCGGGCGGGCTCCGATCCACCGGACCAGCACCGGTGTCCCGATGGAGCTCAGGGTCAGCACCGCCGCCCCCGGCAGGGCGAACAGCGCCGCCGTCAGCACCGGCAGCCCCAGCACCGACTGGAGGTACACACCGGTCAGGTAGATCGACGCCGCCCACACCACCAGCGTCGACACGCTCGTGAGGATGGCGAGGGCGAACACCCGGTCCCGGAACAGTCCCAGGTCCACCAGGGGGTGGTCCAGGGTGCGCTGGCGCCGCACGAACCACACCAGCAGCGCCGCCCCCGCGACCCCGGTCGCCACCGTCACGGCCGAGACCCCGTGCGCCGCGATCCCCTTGACCGCGTACACCGCCAGCAGCAGCCCGCCCGCCGACAGCACCACGCTCGCCGCGTCCACCCGGCCGGGCCGCCCGGCGCGCACCTCGCGCAGCACCAGCGGTGCCAGGACCAGGAAGGCCACCACGACCGGCGCGTTGATCAGGAACACCGACCCCCAGTCGAACCGGCTGAGCAGCATCCCGCCCACCACCGGCCCGACGGCGAACCCGGCCGCGAACGTCGCCGCGAACACCCCGATCGCCTGCGCCCGGCGCCGCGGGTCGGTGAACAGCTCGCCGATCACCGCCAGCGAGGACGGCAGCAGCGTCGCCCCGCCCAGCCCCATGAGCACCCGGAACCCGATGAGGGCCTCCGGCGTGGGGGACAGCGCCGCCCCCACCGAGCCGGCGCCGAACACCGCGGCCCCGATCATCAGCAGCCGCAGCCGCCCGTACCTGTCCCCCAGGTTGCCGAACGCGATGAGCAGTGAGCCCACCACGAAGCTGTAGGAGTCCAGGATCCACAGGGCCTGGTCCGCCCCCGGCTCCAGGTCCGCGATCACCCGCGGCATCGCCAGGTACAGCACCGAGGCGTCCATGGCCACCAGCAGCACCGGCCCCAGCACGACCAGCAGGCCGAACCAGGTCCGTGCGCTCGTTCGTTCTCGATTCGTTCCCATGGCGGCAACAGTGCCGCCGCCCCGCCGCCGCGACCAGACACCCGCCGTGGGTACACCCGGCAGGTGCAGGCACGCCGGCCCGCCCGCCGCCTACGCTCAGGGGCATGAGAACGGACAGCCTCGGAGCCTTCCTCAAGACCCGGCGGGACCGCGTCACCCCCGACGACGTGGGCCTGCGCACCTACGGCACCGCCCGGCGCGTCCCGGGCCTGCGCCGCGAGGAGCTGGCCCAGCTGGCGGGGGTCAGCGCCGGCTACTACACCCGCCTCGAACAGGACCAGGCGGGCACCGCCTCGGCCCAGGTCCTGGACGCCCTGGCCCGGGTCCTGATGCTGGACGCCGACGAGACGGCCCACCTGCACAACCTCGCCCGCCGCCCCGCCGCCCTGCGCATGGTCCGCCCGCGGCCGGAGCGCCCGGACGCCCGGGTGCTCACCCTGCTGCGGTCGCTGGGCGAGAGCGTTCCGGCGATCGTGTGGGGCCGCCGCGGCGACGTGCTGGCGTGGAACCGCACCGGGCACGCCCTGTTCGCCGAACACGTCGACTTCGGCGCCCCCGACGAGCCGTCCCGGCGCCCCACCAACGCGCGGCTGTTCTTCCTGGACCCGCACACCCGGGACCTGTACCGCAACCGGGAGGAGCTGGCCCGCGCCCACGTCGCCTACCTTCGCCTGGCCAGCGGCCGGTACCCCACGGACGGCCGGCTGGCGGAGCTGATCGGCGAGCTGATGATGCACAGCGCGGAGTTCGCGTCCCTGTGGGCGCGGGTCGAGGTCGCCGACTGCACGACGGGGCCGATGAACCTGCGCCACCCGGTGCTGGGCGACGTGGACGTGGACTACCAGGTGTGGATCCAGCCGGACAGTCCCGACCACCGGCTGGAGATCTACACCCCGCAGGACGCCGCCTCCGCCGACGCCCTGAGCCTGCTCGCCGCCGGAACGGCCGGGGCGGCCGCCCCTGTGGGCGCCCCGCCCGCCGGTCGCTCCGGAACGCGGCCCCCTTCCCTCCCCGCCGGTTCCCCCTCGGCGTGAAGGGCCATCGGGACCCCTTTCGAGATTTTGCCGGGAGGAGACCGTACCGCTCCCCGTTCTGTCGGTGCCGGGTGCGATGATCAACACATCGGTTGATCAACAAGGAGGTTGAATACACGGATGGCGGACGACCCGTTGAGTCTCACCTTCGCCGCTCTGGCCGACCCGACGCGGCGGGCTCTGCTCGCCCGGCTGGCCGAGGGCGAGGCGACCGTCAACGAACTCGCGGAACCGTTCCCCATCAGCCTCCAGGCGATCTCGCGACACCTGAAGGTCCTTGAACGCGCCGGGCTCATCACCCGGGGCAGGGAGGCCCAGTGGCGCCCCTGCCGGCTGGAGACCGCGCCGCTGCGCGAGGTCTCCGACTGGCTCGGCCGCTACCGCGGCCGCTGGGAGGACCGCTTCGGGAGGCTGGACGCCGAGATCAGCAGGATCAGGGAACAGGCAGCGAAGAACCAGGGAGAAGGACAATGAGCGACCTCGAGATCATCGCCGAGCCCGGCCGGCAGGACATCGTCATCAAGCGCAGCTTCGACGCCCCCCGCGAGCTGGTGTTCCGGGCCATGACCGAGCCCGAGCACCTGGCCGCCTGGTGGGGGCTGCCCACCTCCGAGACCGTCATCGACCACGCCGAGCCCCGCACCGGGGGCAGCTGGCGGTTCGTCGAGAGGGCCGAGGGCGAGGAGTACGCCTTCCGCGGCGTCTACCACGAGGTCACCGCGCCCGAGCGGGTCGTGCAGACCTTCGAGTTCGAGGGCATGCCCGGCCACGTGGCCATGGAGACCATGACCCTGGAGGACGCCGGGGACGGCCGCACCCTCTACACCAACGTCTCCGTCTACCAGAGCGTCGAGGACCGGGACGGCATGATCGCCTCCGGCATGGAGGACGGCCTCGGCCAGTCCATGGACGCCCTGGACGAGCTGCTCCGCGAGCTCGGGTGACCCGCGGCGGGCCGGGCCTGTGGACAGGGCCCGGTCCGTCCCCGGCGGCCGGTACTGTCGATCCGTGGCAGATCTCCCCGACGTCCCGACCCTGCTCGACACCGCCGTGGCCGCCCTGGGCGGCCGCCGCCGCGACGGCCAGTCCGCGATGGCGGCGGCCGTCGCCGACGCCGTCGACAGACGCGAGCACCTCGTCGTCCAGGCGGGCACCGGCACCGGCAAGTCCCTGGCCTACCTCGTCCCGGCCATCCGGCGCGCGATGGAGAAGGACACCTCCGTCGTGGTCTCCACCGCCACCATCGCCCTGCAGAACCAGCTCATCGACCGCGACCTGCCGCGGCTGGCCGGGGCGCTCAAGCCCCTGCTGCGCCGCGAGCCCACGTTCGCCGTCCTCAAAGGCCGCCGCAACTACCTGTGCCGCAACCGCCTGCACACCGCGGCCGACGACTCCGACGAGGCCGAGCTGTTCGACCCCCGCCAGCTGTCCTCCCTGGGCAAGCAGGTGGCCCGCCTGCACGAGTGGGCGGAGGAGACCGCCACCGGCGACCGCGACGAGCTGGTCCCGGGCGTCACCGACCTGGCCTGGCGGCAGGTCTCGGTGTCCGCCAACGAGTGCATGGGCGCCCGAATCTGCCCCTTCGGGCAGGAGTGCTTCGCCGAGTTCGCCCGCGAGGAGGCCAAGGGCGTCGACGTGGTGGTCACCAACCACGCGATGCTGTCCATCGACATGACCCAGGGCAACCACATCCTGCCCGAGCACGACACGATCATGATCGACGAGGCCCACGAGCTGGTCGACCGGGCCACCTCCGTGGCCACCGGCACCCTGGCCGAGCGCACCGTCACCATCGCCGCCAAACGCGCCGGCCGCCTCATCGAGCCCATGGTCGCCGAGCGGCTGACCGAGGCCGGCGAGGGCCTGGCGCTGATGTTCGCCGACGCCCCCGAGGGGCGCATCGACCACATCGACGAGGGGCTGGCCGGGGCGGTCGCGGTCGTCCGCGACGCCGCCGCGGCGTGCGTCACCGCCATCGGGCCCTCGCCCGGCGAGCAGGAGGCCGAGGCCGCCAGCGAGCGCCGCCTGGCCCTGGCCGCCCTCACCGAGGTCCACGACACCGCGGTGCGCGTCCTGGAGTCCTTCGAGCCCGCGCTGCGCGACCGCACCGACGTCGTGTGGCTCACCAAGGCCCCGGGGCGCCGTCCCGCGCTGAGCGTCGCCCCGCTGGCCGTGGGCGGGCTGCTGCGCGAGAAGCTCTTCGGCGACCGCACCGTGGTCCTCACCTCCGCCACCCTCACCCTGGGGGGCTCCTTCTCCTCGCTGGCCCGCCAGTGGGGGCTGGGCCGGGAGGTCGGCCAGGAGCGGGCGGAGGCCGAGCGCGCCGCCGCGACCGGCGGGGGCGACGCCGAGGACGGCCCGCACCGCGCCGCGGGCGAGCCCCGGTGGCGGGCGCTGGACGTCGGCTCCCCGTTCGACCACGCCCGCAGCGGCATCCTCTACGTCGCCGCCCACCTGCCACCGCCCGGCCGGGACGGGCTCTCCCCGGCGTACCTGGACGAGATCACCGAGCTCATCGAGGCCGCCGACGGCCGCGCCCTGGGGCTGTTCTCCTCGATGCGCGCCGCCCAGCAGGCCGCCGACGAACTGCGCGAGCGCCTGGACCACCCGCTGCTGTGCCAGGGGGAGGATTCCACCGGCCAGCTGGTCCGCCGGTTCTCCGAGGACGAGAACGCCTGCCTGTTCGGCACCCTGTCGCTGTGGCAGGGGGTGGACGTGCCGGGACCGTCGCTGTCGCTGGTGATCGTGGACCGCATCCCGTTCCCGCGCCCGGACGACCCGCTGGCCTCGGCCCGCCAGCGCTCCGTGGCCGCCCACGGCGGCAACGGCTTCCTGTCGGTGGCGGCCACCCACGCCGCCCTGCTGCTGGCCCAGGGCACGGGGCGCCTGCTGCGCTCCACCGAGGACAGGGGCGTCATCGCGGTCCTGGACCCGAGGCTGGCCACCGCCCGCTACGGCGGGTTCCTGCGCGCCTCGCTGCCGCCGTACTGGGGCACCACCGACCCGCAGGTGGTGGAAGGTCTCGGCGAGGATCGGCTCCAGGGCGTCCTTGAGCTCCGGGTGGATCGGGGTGATCTCCTGGCGGCCGTTCGACCGGTCGGCGTAG
>NZ_JBEXTT010000031.1:0-73309 GCF_040614155.1 Nocardiopsis sp. NPDC006139 | reverse complement strand
CCTGCCCACCCCCGAGTCGGAGCCCCGGCTGGTGCCGATCGGGGTGGACGAGCGGGCGCTGGACCCGGTGCTGCTGGACCTGTTCGACCGCGGCCCGCGTGGCCGCCGACGTCATCGACCAGGAGGCGCTGGCCATGCTCGTGCTCACCGCGGGCTGGGGCAACCCCGCCGCCGACCTGCCCGAGGACATCTCCCCCGGCGAGACCGTCTCCTTCACCGAGGACGGCAGCGCCGTGCCCGTCGCCGACCTGCACGGCCGCGGACTGGGCGGCCCCAAGGAGGCCCCGATGGTCTCCACCGCCACCGGCGACTACCTCCTGCGCAAGCTCGCCGAACTGGCCGCCGGCCGCGACGCCGACCCCGGGCGCACCCCCGACCAGCGGCGCCGCCTCCTGCTGCGCCGCCTCCTGCCGGCCCTGAGCGGCGAGGACGTGGCCCGCAGGCTCACCGGGGTCCTGGGACGCATGGCGGTGGACATGCCCACCCACTTCGCCCTGGTGCAGCGGGCCCGGGGCCGGGCCCGCAGCGCCCCCTACGCACCCGTGCCGGACGCCCCGGCCGTCCCGGCCGGGGCCGACCCCGAGCGCCGCGAGGTGCTCAGCGAGGAGGAGAAGATGTGGCTGGAGCGGACCGCCCTGGAGCTGTCCGCCCGCGCGCAGGAGCGGCGGGCCGCCCTGGAGGCCGACCCCCAGGGCACCCTGGACACCCTGCTGTGCGCGATCCTGGAGGAGGGGCGGGGCGTGCCCGCCCGCTGGGCGGACGCCCAGGACGACCCCGACCGGCGCGCCGACCTCATCGACGCGCTGACCGAGGTCATCACGGGGTGAGCAGGCCGGCCGCCGCGTAACGGTCGACCAGCGGGGGCAGGACCGGGTACTCGGCGAACGCGCGCAGCGGCATCACCGCCGTGTCCTCCCAGGGCAGCCGGCGCCGCCAGCGCGCGGCCAGCAGCACGTCCACGGCCTGGTCCACCTCCCGCCACCGGGACGGGTCGCCGCTCCCGGAGATCCGGCGTGCCGCCAGCGCGCCGTCGAAGGCGTCCAGGAACGCCCGCACCCGGGCGGCGCCGGCGCGCTCCACCCCGGCGCCCGGGTCCGGGGACAGCGCCCGGGCCCTCCGGTCCACCAGGTACAGCCGCGGCCGCAGGTGGACGCTGCCCATCCCCAGCGACTTGCCCATGCCGATCTTGTGCGCGTACTCCGGATCGGCCGGGTCGCCGCCGTCCACCGGGTTGTCCAGCAGCAGGGCCCGCAGCAGGGCGCCCAGCTCCCCGTCGGTGAGGTTGGTGAAGGTGATCCGCGACCGGAACACCAGGCCGTCGCGGAGGGGGACGACGTCGCGCTGGGTGTCCCGCGGCGGGCCGTGGCCGCCCCCGGGCCGCAGTACCTCCAGGCCCGGGTCCTCGCGGGCCGCCTCGTCGTAGCGCACCGGCGAGCCCAGGCCGTCGCGGTGCCGGTGCAGGTAGACCTTGTAGCCGTTGAGCCGCACCTGCCCCTCGTGCGCCCACGTGATGACGTCGGCCCTGCCCCCGGCCGCGTCCGGCCCCTGGAGCAGGTAGTTGGCGAAGCAGCCGCGCTGGGGGGAGAGCAGCCGCACCCGCAGGGCCGCCCCGTCGGGGTAGTCCGGGTCGGGGGCGGTGCACACCGCGTTGCCGAAGAACACCCGCCCCTTGGAGGCGGACGCCTCGCCCGCGAACGTGTCCACGTCCCCGAACAGGGCCCGGCCCACGTCCACCGGCCGCCCCGCGCGGTCGGCCCGGTCGGCGTCCCCGTGCTGGGGGCTGAGCAGCGCCTCCGGCACCGCCCGGCGGATCGGGTCGTCGTCGCTGACGGCGATCCGGTAGCCGCCCGAACGGCCGAAGGACACCACCGACCCCCGCGGGTCCACATCGAACCAGACCGGCTCCATCCCGCGGCGGGGCAGCCCGCCGCCGCCGGAGCCGCCGACCCGCTCGCGCTCGGGGTCGCCCTCCTCCGTACCGAGCCCGTCGGGGAACGCGGCCCGCTGGTACCCCGTGATCTGCTCGGCCGACTCGAACATCTCCACCAGGGCGTCGGGGACGCGCAGCCGGCCGGTGCGCAGGTCAGGCGGCCGGGGGAACAGGTAGGCGTTGCGGCGCTCGCCCCCGGCCGCGCCGGTGAGCACCACCAGGGCCGGGACCACCCCGCCCCGGCCCAGGTCGCGGACGTCGATCCGGTGCTCCGCCAGGTGGGCGCGGGCCTCCTGCTCCGTCGGGGCGACCGCGGAGACGCGCCGCTCGCCGGGCAGGTGGACGGCGTACACCCAGCGGTACTGGAGCCGGCCGTGCTGCTCGTGGGCGGTGGGCACGTACGGGGCGCCCCGGGGGTTGTCCGGCAGGTCGTCCACCCCGAAGTCCCACCGCTTGAGGCTCTCCCGCAGCACCGTGAACGGCACCTTCAGCGCCTGGCCGCGCTCCCCGCCGGGCCTGGCGGCCGGGACCTCCACGATGTACCAGCGGTCGCGGGAGCGCTCGTGGAACAGGAAGCCCTGCCGGGTGCGCAGGCCCGCCCGCCTCCTGCGGTACTGGGAGTGGCGCAGCGCCATCACCGAGCGGGTGCGGGGCGACAGCGTGCTGTCGGCCGAGGCCGGGTCGATGCGCACCGGCGCCCGGAAGAACAGCATCGGCGTGTTGACCGGTCCGGTCTCCCCGCTGGTGAGCATGCGCAGGGTGTTGCGGACCAGGCCGCGCAGCCCCGAGCCCGGCAGCACGGGCAGCGGGGTCTCGCCGTGCGGCAGCCGCAGGGAGCGGCTCACCCCGCCCCGGTCCGGGGTGCGGCCCACGAAGGTGGGCGTGAGGGTCGTCAGGGTCAGGTCGATCCACCCCGAGTGGGTGCCGCGCACCGTGCGGTCGTGGCTGCGCAGCAGGTCCCCGGTGTCGTAGCCGCCGTGCAGGTCGGCGGCGGGCATGGGCTCGGCGGCCATGCGGACCGCGCCGTAGGGCGCGGTGGCGCGCGCCGGGGCGTCCCGTCCGGCGGGACGGGGCCGCTCGGTGCCGCCCAGGCGGGAGGCCACGTCGCGGGGGTTCACCACGGCTCCTCCCCGGCGGGCTCGTCGCCGGTGCCCGGGTCGAACACCGGGCCGGTCGGCTTGGGCCCGGTGGACAGGCCGGTCAACCGGTGGAAGGCCACCCCCACGGTGCCGGTCCCGGGGTCCTGCGCCCAGTACTCGCGCACGGTCAGCCAGCTCCCGGTCCCCTCGGCGACGGCCCGCCCCCCGCGCACACGGCGCACCCGCGCGGAGAAGTCGCTCCACACGACCGGCAGGACCGCGCGCGCCCCGGAGGGCTCGGCGGTCACGGTCAGCGGCACCCCCTCGCCCGGGGAGCGGCCGTGCTCGGGCCCGGTCCAGCCCTGGAGCAGGAAGGAGCGGTCGCGCGGGCGCAGCCACGGGGGGACCTCTCCGGGCGCGTCGGCGCAGATCCACCCGGACCGGCCGCCCTCCCCGATCCGGATCTGGGCGTGGGCGGCGAACACCAGCACCTCCAGAACGCGGACCCTGTCGGCGGGCGCGGCCGGCGCCGCCGCCGACAGGTCGGCGGTGCCGGGACCGTCCGACCGGTGCCAGCGGTCCCGCGGGCAGAGCCCGGTGATCCGGCCGTCGCCCAGCTCGGCCAGCAGCCACTGCGGCGCGTCCGGGTCGCCGGGGGGACCGGGCGGACCGGTGTCGAGCAGGCCGCAGCGGGCGCCCCGCACGAAGACGTCGTCGAAGACCGCGTCGATCTCCGCGGTGTCCAGCCGGCGCACGGTCACTCCCACAGGGGCGTCGGTCACGGCCGTCCTCCTTCCCGTCGTGGCGCTTCGGACCCGGCGTCTCCGGAGACCGGGCCGCCGGGGGCCGTGTCACCGGAGACCAGGAGGCGCAGGGCGGCCACCCATTCCCGGACGGCCTCCGCGTCCGGGCCGTCGGGGGCGAACACCGCCGCGACCAGGTCGACGCGCCGCCGCGGTCCTTCACCGTAGGACACCAGCTCCGCGCGGACCGCGCTCACCCGGCCGTGGCCCACGCCCGAGCCCGCCCCCAGCGTGTCGAAGGGCACCGTCGCCAGGTCGCGGACGACGAGCGCGCACAGGCCCAGAATCGCGTCGTCGGGGTCCTCGATGTCGAACACCGCCTCGGCGGTCCCCCCGCACTGGAGGTCGTGGGTGAACAGGCGGCCGTCCACGGAGTCCCCGAACAGGGGGTCCACGGCCATCCGGGTGGCCGTCACCGGGGCCCCGCCGGTGATCACCGGGACCTCCCGCAGACGCACCCGGGAGGGGCGGGGGACGGCGTCCCGCGCCGGGGTGTCGGCGCCCCACCAGTGGCCGAACCAGTCCTGCGGGCCGACTCCGCCCAGGGCCTGGGCGGCGTCGTGCACCGACCGCGCCGCGATCCGCTTGACCAGCGCGAACAGGGCGGTGTCGCCGAGAACCGGGGCCATGCGCACCTCGCCCTTGTCGGCGTCCTCGACCACCGGGCGCCACCGGTGGGCCCGGTCCGTTTCGCCGAGCCGGTCTCCGGCGGGGACGTCCCCGACCGACAGCAGCCCGGGGCGCAGCGCGTCCGGCGGCGGCGCCAGCGGGTCCTCGCGCTCGCCCACCGCCAGGGTCAGCCGCAGCTCGGCCCGGCGGCGCCGGTCGGGGGCGGCGACCCGCGCCGCCACGTGGGCGGCCGTCCCGGTCCGGCCCGCGGCGCGCAGCTCCCGGCCCAGGGCGTCGGCCAGGTCGGCGGGGGCGTCGGCCAGGGCGTCCTCGCCGGCCTGCCACCGCTCCCGCCAGGAGACGCCGTGGTGGGCGAACCAGTCGTGTTCGTCCCCGAGGTCCAGGCGGCGGGCCGCCCAGTGGGTGGCGCGCACCGCCCCGTGCCCGCGGCCGGTGCGCCCGCCCAGCCGGGCGCCGGCGCCGCCGACCCCCTCGGCGGCCAGGGCCAGCAGTGTCAGCAGCCGGGCCTCGTCCGCGGGCGCGGGCACCCGCAGCCGCAGGTGGACGACGAACACCGTGCCCGCCGGGAGCACCTCCCACTGCCACAGCAGGCCGGGCAGGACCGTCCCGGAGGCGGGGTCCACCCGGGTCCCGGTGCGCACCGCCACCCCCGTCCCCTCCGGCAGGCGCGCGAACGCGTCGTCGACCTCCAGCGCGCTGGCCCGGGGAGCGGTCCCGTCGTCCTCGGCGGTCCCGAACAGCTCGCCGGCCCGGCCCGGGCCGCCCGTGCGGCCGGCCAGGGAGTGGCGCAGCAGCCCGGCCAGGGTGGTGGCGCGCAGCCGGGGCGCGCCGGTGCGCGGGTCCCGGTCCAGGTACAGGTCCACGTCGCTCTGGGCGGCGTGCCGGGGCACCGCCTGGGCGGCGCCGATGTGGGTGTCGGAGAGCAGGCACCAGCGTCCGGCGACCTCCCACAGCACCCCGGGTCCGGGTGTGTTCACCGGCGGCCCCCCTGGGTGTGGGCCGGGTCGCGGGTGCGCAGTACCCGGGCGATCTCGGCCAGCCAGGAGGACACCAGCGCCAGGCACAGCCGGGCGGCGTTCCGGCGCTCCCAGGCGCGGGCGCGCGGAGAGAGCCCGGCGGGGTCGCCGCGCGGCGGCAGCCCGTCGGCCAGGGAGAGGTCCACGGCGGCGATGGCGGCCGCGTAGGCGGGGCTGTGCGCGGGCCGGGGGCGGTTGGCGTCCCACCAATCGGCCGCGGCCCCTCCCCCGCCGATCCCGGACAGCCACACCCGCACCGGGATCGGCGGGCTGCCGGGCGGCACCACCCGGGCCCGGGCCAGCGCCCGGACGGCCCGGTCGTGCAGGGTCTTGGGGGCCCCGCCCGTGGAGCGCTCCCCGGCCAGGACCCCGGCCAGCGCGTCCAGGGCGGCGTCCGCGCCGTGGTGCGGGTGGGTGACCGCCTCCCGCAGCCGCCCGACCAGGCTGGGGGTGAGGGGCTCCAGCCGGCGGGCGGACCGGCGGGCCAGCATCCGGGCGTGGTCGCGGACCGGTTCGGCCGCGGCGTTCCACAGCAGGTCGTCGTACAGGGCGGCCAGCCCCGGGTCGTCCCACTCCAGGGGGCCGTGCGCGGCGACGGCACCGCCGTCGGGCAGGGCGACGGTCCCGGCGGGCCGCCCCGCCAGGGGCACGGCCTCGGGAGCGGGCGGCAGCGGGCCCCGCGGGGGCGGGTCCAGCAGTACGAACTGGCCGTGGCCGTCGATCACGCGGTCGCCCAGCGGATCGGCCTCGATCGCCCGGACCAGGGAGGCGGGCAGGGCGCGGTCCAGCACCAGCCGCACCACCGCGCCGGGGGCGGCCGCACGCCGCTGGGCCATCGGCCCGCGGTAGCCGCGGTGGTAGGCGCCGACCACGGTCGACTCCACGTGGGAGGCGACCACCCGCACGCCGGCCCCCGGCAGGTGCCGGTCCAGGAGCGCCCGGACCTCCGCGACCAGGGCGCCGGGGGCGTACTGGCCGTGGTCGCCCACCACCAGCGCCGGGGACAGCAGCAGCAGGTCGACCGGCTCCCCCGCCGCCCAGGAGCGCCGCCCCGCCGGTGCGGTCCGGTCCGGGGAGAGCGGGGCGTCCGGGTCGACCGGGGACACGCGCACCCCGCCGTGGGCGCGGGTGCCTCCGGACCCCAGGGTGAGCGAGCCCCGCGCGGCGTCCAGCACCCCGATGACGCGCTCGGCGAGCGCCTCCAGGCCGGCGGAATCCTCTGCCAGCAGCTGCCAGCGCGCCTCGAAGACCTGGCCCGAGTCCAGGGCCGTGGTGAAGAACGGCACCCCCCGGTCGGGGTCGCCGGTGCGCGCCCGCCCCAGGTAGCGCTCGGTGGTGGTGCGCACCCGCGCCCGCAGCGACCGGTCCAGGGTGATGGGGTCGCGCACCGCCCGGTAGGGCACGGCCGGGTCGGCGCCGGCGAACACGTCCGCCATGGTGTCGCTGTTCTTGCCCAGGGTGTACAGGTAGGCGGGCGGCGGGTAGGCGGTCCGGGCCGGGTCCGGGCCCGGCAGGTCCGGGTCGGCCCCCGGCTCCAGCCGCGGATGGGCGGCGGAGAACCGGACGGCGCCGCCGTCGGCGACCCATGCCCGCTCCTCCTCCCCGAGGCCGGCCCGGCGCAGCGCCGCGGCGAGCATCCCGCGCTGGGCGCGCCCGCCGATGACGTGCTCGGAGTCGATCCGCAGCGGGTCGAAGGAGGTGCGCACCACCAGGGTGTCCGCCAGGACGTAACGCAGCGGCAGGTAGCCGCTCACCCCGCTCACCGCGGCTCCCGCAGGGGCGGGGCGGCCAGCCGCAGGGTGAGGGCGTCCGGGTCCTCGCCCGGGTCCCCGGCCAGGCGCACGTCGACCCGGCCCCGCCCCCGGGTGCCCTTGAGGCCGATCCCGGTGGTGGCCAGGCAGGCGCGGGCCAGCAGCCGCCAGTGGTCCGGCCCCGGCTCCCGGGCCCAGGTCAGCGCCGAGGTCAGGACCAGGCCGGGCAGCAGCACCCGGTGGGTGCGCAGCCGCCCCGGCTCGGCGGCACCGTGCGGGCCGACCTCGATCCCGGTCTCCAGCACGGTGTGGGCGTCGGTCACCGCGCGGCGCAGCACCGCGCGCGCCGACTCCGACCGGCCCGCCAGCGCGCGGGCGACCGCGGTGCGCACCGCGTCCCCCGCGACGGCGTGCCCCAGCCGCAGCATGCGGTCGCGGCCGTGTGAGCGCTCCCGGCCGAACACCTCGCCCACCGCGTCCTCCAGGCCCGGGGACACCGCCAGGGCTCGCCGGGCGCCCGCGCGCAGCCGCGCCGCCAGCCGGTGGCGGGGCAGGTAGGGCAGCCCGTGGTCGTCGGTGACCACGTCGGTGTCGGCGCCGGTGCCGTCGGCGCTGGCCCCCACGAACAGCGCGGGCGAGGCCAGCCGCACGACGATGCGTCCGGGGGCGCTCACCGGGGACCGCCCCCGGGTCCGCCGCGGGCCGCCGACAGGCGGGGGTCCAGGGCCCGGGACAGCCCCGGGTCCAGGTACAGGTCCATCATCTCCACGGCGTCGAGCAGGCCCGCGGGCTCCCAGTCCCGGGGCAGGTCCACCGGCCCGCCGGTCACCCGGGCGCGCCGGGCGATCTCCGGGGCCGGGTCGGTGCCCGACTCCAGCAGGGGCACCAGCGACGAGATCAGCCAGCCCCGCCGCCGGGAGTCGCCCTCCGCGGTCAGGCTCCCCGGGGCGTCCGGGTCCAGGTACCGGTCCAGGAAGCCGGTGAACCCGGTACCGGTCAGCGGCAGGCCGGTGCGCCGCACCGGGCCCCGCCGGGCCGCCTCCCACCGGGCGAGAACCCGGTCCACCCCGTCCACCCGGGTCGTCCACGCCACCACGTGCTCGTCGGGGGCGCCGTCCTCCATCGCCGCCACCCGGTGCCGCTTCGCGGTGCCGCACATCGCCTCGCACAGGTCGTGCCCCAGGGACAGGGGCGCGCCCACCGGCTGCACCGCGACGCCCACCCCCACCGTGGGCACGAACGTGGTGTGGCGGTGCCCGCCGTACCCGGCCGCGGTGCGCCCGCCGCCGGGCCGGTCGCCGTGCGCGGCGACCAGCGTGCGGTGCAGGGCCGTGCGGGGGTCGGCCGGGTCGCCGATCCCCTCCGGGTCCGCGTCCAGCCACTCCAGGGCGTACCGCACCAGGGGCAGGGCCAGCCGCGCGTCGCACAGGACGGTCAGGTCGTCCCCGGCCACCACGATCGGCCGCACCGGCAGCCGGACCGGGCCCGACGGCTCGTGGTCCAGGGCGATCGAACGCGCCCCGCCCGGGATGACCGGCTCCCGGCCCGGGTCCGCGCGCACCGTCGCCGCCACCGCGCGGACCAGCACCCGCGCCAGCGCCCCGGTGAGGTCCGCGATGCGCTGCGACAGCCGCCGCTGCGCCAGGGCCCCGGAACCGGGCACGTCCCGGTCGCCCGCCCGCTCGCGGTACTCGCCCAGGATCGCGCCGAGCCCGTTGACGTCCAGGTGCACCACCGCGATCCGGCTGACCCCGCCCGGCTCCCGGCCCAGCCGGTCCACCTCCATCGGCAGCGCCAGCCGCGGCGCCCCGGTGGCGGTGGCCGCTCCGGCGGCCCAGGCGGCGCTGTGCGCGCGGTGCCAGCGGCGGCCGATCCCCCGGGCGCGCGCCACGTCGGCGCTCACCCGTTCGGGGACCCCGGGGCGGTCGTCCTGGGCGCGGCTGGGGTCGAGCACCTCGGCCGGGCCGCCGCCCACCGCGCACACCGCGGTGATCCCGTACCCGTGCGCGGGGTCGTGCAGGGTGGACATGTACCCGCGGGCCCGCCGCAGCCGGTCCGGCAGCAGGGCCAGGGCCTCGTCCACGTCGTGCGCCGGGGCCGGGCCCTCCCCGGGGGCGGAGGGGCCGTAGGGGACGTGCGCCACCACGGGGGTGAGGTCGCCGGCGCGCTCGCGCAGCACACGGGTGTAGCGGGCGGTGAAGCGCCGGGCCGCCGCCGCGTCGGGCAGGACCACGGTGAGCGCCCCGCCCGCGTCGCGCAGCACCGTGCAGTCGTCGGGGACCAGGCCGGCGATCCCCCGCACCGGGTCGGAGGTGTCGGTGAGTTCGGCGACCAGGGCGGCCCGGCCCACCGCGTCCAGGATGCGCCGCCCGCTGTACACGTAGGCCTGGATACCGCGCAGGTCCACACCGACCACCACGCCCCGTGCCGGGGGCGCGGGCACGCCGGCGGCGGACCGGTGCTGCTCGGAGGCGGAGGTCACCGTGTCGAGACTCCTCGTCGCGTGGCCGGGCGGGGGCAGGGCGTGGGCCGGGCGGGACCCGTCCACCACTCTCGGACGGTCCGGTCCCATCGACGGCCCACAACCCTTACCAGCACAAGGGCGGCGAGGCATCCCCGGGGAGGGGATTGGCCCGAACCGGCCACCCGGCGAGGGGGCCGGGCGGCCGCCGCCCGTGTCTGTCCGAGAGGGTTTCCATGCACGAACCACCCACGGTACGGAGGTTCCCCGGTGTCGCCGCACACATCAGAGACGATCACCCAGCACGAGCCCGCTCCGACCGCCCCTCCGGAGCCCGCCCCGCTCACCCCGCAGGAGCTGGTCCCGCACCTGCGCGACCTGGCCCGGTCCCTGCGCGAGCGGGCCGCCGACCGGCGCTCCTCCTGACCCGGACGGGCAGCGGACCCCACGGTCCCCCTCCCCGGAACGCCCCGACCGGAGCCGTTCCGGACCGGTTCCCCGGCCCCACCCCGCCGGGAGCCGCACGGCGACGAGATCCACCGCCCCCGCGCCCTTCGACCCCGCGTGCAGGCGGCCCCGCCGGTCCGGTCGTCCCCCTCCTCCCGCGCCCCGGCCCCCGCGCGTGCACGACAGCGCCTCCGGCGCCCCCGCCCGCCGCGGACCTCGCCCGCCACCGCCCCCGGCCGCGAGCCCCTCAGTCGAAGAGCAGTCCTCCGAACTCCTCCAGCCCGGCCACCGCCGCACGTGTCTCCAGCGGCCCGGGCCGGGAGGGCGGCCGCTGGGGGGCGCGGCGGGCCCTCTGGGCCACCGCCGCGGAGGACGGGGCGCCCGGGGTCACGGTGTCCACCAGCACCGAGCCGAAGCCCTGCGCCGTGTACTTGCCCACGCCGGTCAGCTCCACCAGTTCCAGCAGGGCGGTGAAGGCCTCGGCGTGCCGCCGGTCGCCGCCGGTCAGCTCCAGGCGCAGCCCGCCCTGCCAGCCCAGCACGGTGCGGCCCTCGGCCTGGTGGTGCTCGGCCAGCCGGATCTCCTCACCGGGCACGGGAAGGCGGCGCACCAGGTCCAGCCCCTCGAACGCCGACTCCAGCCAGGCCCCCGCCAGCGCGGGCGGCGCGAACCGGGCGACCGCGCCCATCGCCCCGCTGCCGCCGACGATCCCGCCGCCGGAGCGGTGCACCGCCCCGAAGATCCGGCGCGGCCCCGGCCACACGTGCGGGATCCGCTCACCGGAGGAGTCCCGGGTGGCGGTGACCACGGGGGTGCGGCTGCGCAGCTCGGCCGAGCGGACCGGCAGCGGCCCCCGCGGACCGGCCAGCAGCTCCCCGTAGCGCCGGTCG
The DNA here is from genome assembly GCF_040614155.1 of Nocardiopsis sp. NPDC006139. Taxonomy (NCBI): domain Bacteria; kingdom Bacillati; phylum Actinomycetota; class Actinomycetes; order Streptosporangiales; family Nocardiopsidaceae; genus Nocardiopsis; species Nocardiopsis sp. NPDC006139. Next base: position 62,302 of record NZ_JBEXTT010000031.1, on the reverse strand, counting down.
AAGGTGCGGGTCACCGACAGGGGTTCGAGCAGGTGGTCGCCGATCCGCTGGACCCGGCCCACCGCCTCCTCGGGGTCCGAGGGCGGCGGCACCTCGTCGTCCAGCCAGGTCAGCGTCCAGTGGTACAGCCGGTCGCCCAGCGGGGCGGGCCAGCCGTTCATCGCCCACCGCTTGGCCAGCGCGTGTTCCTCCGGAGGGTGGGGCCACCAGCGGTTGAGCAGGCCGTGGCAGTCCTCGGGACGGATCGGGCGCGCCGTGTCGGCCCGGTCGCGCAGGATCACGGTCCATCGTCTCGGCACCGGCACCACCGTCCATTCGGGGAACGCGCCGTGGTCTTCTCTCGGACAGATGTTTTCTCTCGGACAAGTATTTCGGCAGGGGTCAGGAGCGCGCCATCTCCGCGAGCCTGAGCACCGTCCGCCAGTTGCGCCCGGTGACGAACCCGTCGGCGTGCCGGGCCACCACGTCGGGCAGCCGCGCGAAGCGCAGGCCCTCCTCGTGGACGGTGTACGCCTCGGTCGCGGTCGCCGCGAGGCGCTCGCGCGGGTACTCCGCCGGGTCCAGCGCGGACAGCGCCGCGGTGTCCAGCGTCCCCGAGCAGAACAGGACGAGGAAACGGGAGGGGTCGACCACCTCCAGCGGATTGGCCTCCACCGCGGCGCCGAGCGCCTCCGCGGTGCGCACCACCACCGGCACCTCCAGCCCGAACCGCTCGCGCAGCCCCGCGCCCACCGCCGCGGCCACCGCCTCCGGCCCCTCGTCCCCCGAGGCGACCACGGCGTTCCCGCTCTGCAGGTGGGTGGCGGCGTCCCGGTAGCCCAGGTCGCCGAGCAGGCCCCGCAGGTCGGCCATGGCGATCCGGTTGTGCTTACCGACATTGACCCCGCGCAGCAACACCACGTAGACACCCATGGGGCCATTGTGCCGACCGGTACCGACGCCCCGGCCCGTACCCTGGGGAACGCCGCGCTGTTGCACCGAATCCCGGAGACGCCGTGACCCGCCTGAGCCATACGTTCGACCTCGCCCCCGCCGACCGGGGAACGGTGGACCGGATCGTCGCGGGCCTGTACGAGATGGCCGCGGCCTGCCGGTTCGACGGCCGCGGCTGGCTGCTGCCGCCCGCCGAGGAGGACCTCGCCCCGCTGGTCGAGCGCGCCGGGGAACTCGGGCTCGTCGACGTGCGCGAGCGCGCCGGGCGGCTGGCCCGGCGGGAGGCCGCCGCCGCGGAGCTGCGCGACGGCTCGCCCGACCCCGAGCGCCGGAAGGCGCTGGAGGCCCTGGCGGCCCGGTCGGGGCTCCAGCTCCAGACCGGCCGCCACCTCCAGGAGCGCGCCCACTACCTGGTCGCCGAGCTCTCCCCCGACGGGGTCCCCGTCGAACCCGGCGACGACGAGGACAAGGGGTGGAGCAGCACCGGGGTCACCGTCACCTCCTGGGACCCCTGGGGCCGCGCCTCCGTCGAGTACGCCATGCCCGACACCGCCGGCACCGGCGACGCCCCGGTGACCTGGGGCTCGGTGTCCCACGACGGGGCGGCCGGCACCCTGGACTGGACCCTGGACGTCCGGCTGCCCGGGCGCGGCCCCCGGCTGCGCTCGGCCTCGGCCTCCCTGCACCTGGACCTGGACGCCTGGTACGCCGCCCTGGAGGACGGTCCGGTGCCGCCGGTGCACCTGACCGCCACCCACGCCATGGCCCGGGTGGAGGGATGGGTCGAAGCGGCGGCGACCCCGGCGGGGCGCTGGTCGGTGAAGGTCGTCCTGGACGTGCGCGGCCGGGGCCTGTACCGGCCGTTCGTGGCCGCTGCCCTGTGGGCGACGCGCACCTCCTTCCGCAGGCGGGACGCCCGGATCCGCCGGGAGGGCGCCGACGAGCCGACCGTGGCCGACCGGCTGGAGCAGGCGGCCCGGGCCTGGGACGCCGCGGCGCGCTCCGCGCCGGAGATCCCCGCCCTGCTGGCCGACCTGGCCCGGGCCCTGGAGCGGGCGCGCCGCCCCTGACCCCCTCCCCGGGCCCGGCCCCGGGCGCCCCGCGGTCACTCCTGGTCGGCGCCCCAGCCGGTGAGGGAGCGCACCCGCAGCTCGGTGAACCGGGCGCTGTTGCGCTCGGGCGAGAGCAGGCTGCCCACCACCGCGCAGGCGAACCCGACGGGCACCGCGATCAGCGCCGGGTTCTCCAGGGGGAAGAAGCCGATGTCGACCCAGGACGGCAGCACCGACAGGTTCTCCCCGGTGACCGGGTCGGTCTTGCCCGACATCACCGGCGAGAACAGCATGAGCAGCAGGGTGGACGCCAGACCGCCGTAGATGCCCCACTCCACGCCCTTGGTGTTGAACCGGCGCCAGAACATGGTGAGCACGATGACCGGGAGGTTGGCCGCGGCCGCGATGGCGAAGGCCAGGCCCACCAGGAACGCCACGTTCTGCTCCTGGGCCTGCACGGCCAGCGCGATGGCCACCGCGCCGATCAGGCACGCGGAGAACCGGGCCACCGCCACCTCCTGCGACTCGCGCGGGCGCCCCCACATGAGGATGTGCCCGAACAGGTCGTGGGCGATGGAGGAGGACGAGGCCAGGGTGAGGCTGGCGATGACCGCCAGGATGGTGGCCAGCGCCACCGCGGAGATCAGCGCGAGCAGCACCGCGGCGCCGACCGGCCCGGCGGTGAGCCGCCCCAGCTCCTCGGCGAGCATCGGCACCGCGCTGTTGCCGGAGGGGTCCAGGGCGAGGATGCGCTCGGAGCCCACCAGGGCGGCCGCACCGAACCCCAGGGCGAGGGTCATCAGGTAGAAGGCCCCGACCATGAGGATGGCGCGGTTGACCGAGGAGCGCGCCGAGCGCCCGTCGGGCACGGTGTAGAAGCGGATGAGGATGTGCGGCAGGGCGACCGTGCCCAGCACCAGTGCCAGCCCCAGGCTGATCAGGTCGAGCTTGTTGAACATGGTGGTCGCCGGCTCCCCCGGCACCTCCACGCCGAAGCCCAGCCCCGGCTCCAGGAACGCCGGCCCGTGGCCGCTGGCGTCGGCGGCGGCGCCCAGCAGGGCGCGCGGGTCGAACGAGAACATGGCCAGGACCAGGACGGTGAGCAGCCCGGTCGCGCCCAGCAGCACGACCGCCTTGATGATCTGGAGCCAGGTGGCGGCCTTCATGCCGCCGTACATGACGTAGACGATCATCAGCACCCCGACCAGCACGATCGCGCCGGTGCGGGCCTGGGCGGCGTCCACGCCCAGGAAGGTGCCGCCGTCGTGCAGCCCGAGCAGGACCGACACCAGCGCGCCGGCGCCGACCATCTGGGCGACCAGGTAGAACACGCACACGATGACGGTGGAGACCGTGCAGGCCAGCCGCACCCGCATCCGGCGCATCCGGAACGCGGGCAGGTCGGCCATGGTGAACCGGCCGGTGTTGCGCATCAGCTGGGCCATGGGCAGTACCAGCAGCCAGGCCACCAGGAAGCCGATGGAGTACAGGAACCCGTCGTACCCCTGGAGGGAGATCATCCCGGCGATGCCCAGGAACGAGGCGGCCGACAGGTAGTCGCCGGTGAGCGCCAGGCCGTTCTGGGTGCTGGAGAAGCCGCGCCCGCCCGCGTAGTAGTCGACGGCGCCCCTGGTGGTGCGCCGGGCCCGGATGGTGATGGCCAGGGTGACCAGGACGAACAGGGCGCACAGCCCGATGGTCCAGGCGTGCGCGACGCCGAACCGGCCGTCCAGCGCGGTGGGCGCGGCGAGGAGGTGGGCGGCGCCGTCCCCCGTGACGGCACCGATCACCCCGGGCGCGCCGGCCGCGGTCATGGGCGCACCGCCGCGCCGTCCGCCCCGTCCCGCGCGGCCGGGTACGGCCGGGCGCCGCCGGCGGCGCGGTCCCGGACCTGTGCGGCCAGGGGGTCGATCGCGCGTTCCGAGAAACGGCCGAACGCCCAGGCGAGCACGAAGGTGAGCAGGAACTGCCCTATTCCCATGACCAGGGCGACATTGACGGATTCGGCGATCCGGATGCTCATGAAATCGCGCGCGTAGGCCGACAGCAGCAGATAGGACATGTAACTGCCGAGGAAGGCGGCGACCAGCAGGCCCGCCTGAATCGCGAATCTCCTTCGTAGTCGAACGAAGCCCGGATCGACGGACATGCGTTCGCAGGCGTGGGCGATATCGGCCTGTGCGCGCCGCCGCGCCGCCGCCGACCTGCCCGGGGGCGCGTGGAGTTCCCCTCCGGGTTCCGGCACGCGCCTTCTGTAGACGCCCTCCATGTAATCGACCACGGCCCTCCCCCTGAATTCACCTTCTCCCGGGCACCGCTCCCCCGCGGCCCCGCCACCGCTCGGCGCGCCGTCCGCGGCGAACGTGTGCGAACCCCCGCACCCGCCGCGGGCGCCCCCCTATTTCCGAGCGGTACGGGCAACACCCTAGCCACGGTTTCCACCCCGTGTTCATCAAATGCGCAAATCGACTGGGGGAAATCACCGGACACCGTTTCAGGAACGGACGAAGAAGAAGTCGCGACTACAGGCGGCACCAAATCGCCGCACATCACGCGACCCGGATCACACGTGCGCGGAAGCGGGGAAGGCCCTGTTCAACGCGGGCACGCCGGAGCCGTCGGGCCGCAACGGTCCCCGGTCTTCGCTAGGCTTCGGGGCGACCCCGAACCCTTGCACGGCGAACCCGGTGAACATCCGGCCGTTTCGTTCGTACAGGTGTATGATCAGGGGGTCCTGCACTGTTCAACGCGATACCGAAGGGAAATCCCCGCCGTGGTCACCGAGGTCTTCACGCGCAAGTACTGCGATCCCCACGCCGTCCGCGAGGAGAAGGTCGAGGCGACTGAGGTCATCCAGTTCGCCTGGGACGGCACCGTCCGCGAGGTCGACGCCTGCGCCGACTGCTTCAAGGAGCACGAGGCCCGCTTCGAGCCGCTGGTCGACTACTCGCGCCCGGTCAAGAAGCGCCGCGCCACCAAGAAGTCCGCCGAGACCGCGGGCGCCGAGGCCGACGAGAGCGGCGAGTAACACCCGCGCCCGGTCCGGCACCGCCCGCGACCGCCCGCGCACCCGAGCACTCCTCCACGGACGAGCGCTCCCGTGCCCCAGGAGACGGCCTCGACGCGTCGAGCACGAACGGGGGTCGGCGACACCCCCGGTGCCGTCGGCCCCCGTTCCCGTGCGGACGGTCAGCCGCGGCCCATGAGGCGGGCCAGGCGGCCCTCCCGCTCCCCGGAGGGGCCGGACTGCAGGGCTTCGGCGACCGGGAGCCGCGCGTGCACGTAGGAGCCCTCCTGCACCCGCACCGAGGCGCCGGAGCGGCCCATGATCCGCAGCATCGCGGTGTTGGACAGGGTGGTCTCCGCCCGCACCTCCGCCAGCCCCCAGTCCGCGGCGACGACGGTCAGCGCCCGGGCCAGCGCGGTGCCCACACCGCGGCCCTGCCAGGCGTCCTCCACCAGGAACGCGATCTCCCCGACACCCGGGTCCAGGGTGTACATGAGGTGGCCCAGGGCCACCGGCTCCTCCTCCCCCTGCGGCCGCACCGCCAGCGTCAGGCCGCGTTCGGGGTCGCAGAACACGCGGAGCATCTGCGGGGTCGGCTCGGCCAGCCCCGCCAGGTAGCGACCGCGCACCGTCTCGGGGGTGCAGCGGCGGTGCAGGTCCACCACGGCGGGCGCGTCCGCCTCGCGCACCTGGCGCAACGACAGCGGGACGCCCTCTCCGGTACGGACGATCCGGTCGGTGGGCACCGGGCCGGCGGAGGGCATCACCGAGCGCACCAGGGCGTCGGCGCGGCTGGACTCGGTCCAGGTGAAGGGGCGGGAGGCGCGGCGCACCAGCACCCCGCGCAGCGGGCCGACCGGCACCAGCAGGGAGGTGCCCGGCTCCGGGCCGCCCGGGCCCTCGGCCCGGGTCAGGTTGGTCCAGCGGGCCCCGTCGGCCGCCAGCAGCTCGGCCAGCGCGTCGGGCAGCCGGTTGGGGTGGGCGCGCAGCCGCGCGGTGAGCAGCAGGGCCCGGGTCACGTCGTCGCCGACCTCGCGCCGGTGGGCGGGGACCGCCGTCACCGTCCCGGTCGGGCAGTGCTCCTGGAGCGCGCGCAGCGCCGCCCCGGGGTCGCCCGGGATCTCCGCCACGAACTCGTCCACCACGCCCGAGACGTCGGTGTGGATGGACAGCCCCACGATGTCGCCGCCGCACCCCGCGAGGGCTCCGACGAGTCCGGCCAGACCGCCGGGCCGGTCCTCGACCGCGGTCCTGATGCGCCACAGACCCACAGCGCCCCCTGGAGAAGATGTTCCCGCCGCCGCGGGGACGACGCTGTCCCCGCGGCGGCGGGACGCGCACCGACGTGATCCCAGGTTGGGGGACGCAGGTTTCCGGGACGTTAGGCGCCCGTTGAGTTCTGCGCCCCGCCGCTCCGAACGGGGCTCAGGGGCGGCCGTGGGCCAGGACGCCGTCCTTCCACACCGCGGCGACCAGGGGGACGCCCGGCCGGTAGGCCAGGTAGAGGTGGTTGGGCGCGTCCAGCAGCACCAGGTCGGCGCGGGCGCCCGGGGACAGCCGGCCCACGTCGGTGCGGCGCAGCGCCAGCGCCCCGCCCGCCGTGGCCGCCCACACGGCCTCGTCGGGGGTCATCCCCATGTCGCGGACCGCGACGGCGATGCAGAACGCCAGGCTGGAGGTGAAGCACGACCCCGGGTTGCAGTCGCTGGCCAGGGCCACGACCGCGCCCGCGTCGATGAGCGCCCGCGCGTCCGGGTAGCTCTGCCGGGTGGAGAAGTCCACCCCCGGCAGCAGGGTCGCCACGGTCGGCTCGGGCCGCCCGCCCGCCTGCGCCAGCGCGTCCACGTCCTCGGCGGACAGGTAGGTGCAGTGGTCCACCGACGCCGCGCCCACCTCCACCGCCAGGCGGACCCCCGGGCCCTCGCCCAGCTGGTTGCCGTGCACACGGGGCAGCAGCCCCCGCTCCATCCCGGCGGCCAGCACCCGGCGCGAGGCCTCCTCGTCGAAGGCGCCGCGCTCGCAGAACACGTCGATCCACCGCGCGTGGGGGGCGCACGCGTCCAGCATCGGGCCGGTGACCAGGTCCACGTACCCCTGCGGGTCGTCGGCGTACTCGGGCGCCACCACGTGCGCCCCCAGGAAGGTGACCTCGTCGGTCACCCGCCCCGCCACCCGCAGGGACCGCGCTTCATCGGCGACGGTCAGCCCGTACCCGGACTTGACCTCCAGGGTGGTCGTGCCCTGGGCGCGCGCCTCGGCGACAAAGCCGCGCGCCCGCCCCAGCAGCTCGGCGTCCGAGGCCGCCCGGGTGGCCGCCACGGTGGTGCGGATGCCCCCGGCGGAATAGGGGGTCCCGCTCATCCGGGCGGCGAACTCGCGGCTGCGGTCGCCCGCGAACACGATGTGGGAGTGGGAGTCCACGAAACCGGGGAGGACGCACCTCCCGGCGGCGTCCACCCGCGCGTCGGCGGCCGGGGCCCGGCCGCGCGGACCGGCCCACGCCACCGTCCCGCCCTCGATGACCAGGGCGGCGTCCTCGACGGCGCCGACCGCCCCCTCCCCCAGCCCGGGGTCGTTGGTGACCAGGGTGGCGATGTCGTCGATGAGGATGCTCTCGGGCACGTCGGTCACTTGAGGGTCTCCTTGTTGGCTTCCTCCTCCTCGCGGGCGAGGAGGATTCCGACCGGGCCGTGCGGCCCGGTCGGCGCTGTCCGCCTCACGGCGGCAGCCGGTTCCTGCTTCACGGACATGGCATCCCAGAGGTCTCCGCAGGCTGGCACGGTTCACCCCGGTAAGGGGATTTCTGCCCATCCGCGCACAAGGGTGTTCTTGGCCGCGTTGACATCAGCGTTCTCCCGGTGCCCGCACACGGTGCACCGGAAGCTCGCTTGGCTCTCGCGAGACTTCGGGTCCACATGTCCGCACGGATGACAGGTCTGCGACGTGTACGCGGCATCGACCTCCACCACACGGGTCCCCGTGCGGCGGGCCTTGTTCTCACAGGCGAGCTTGAAACCGTGCCAGCCCTTGGAAAGGATCGCCTGGTTCAACCCCGCCTTCGCCCGCACGTTCCGCCCCGGCATCTCGACGGTGCCCTTGGCGGAGGCGGTCATGTTCGCGATGCGGAGTCTCTCCAGCACCACCACCGCGTTCTTCGCGCACAGCACGGCCGCGGTCTGCGCGCAGAAGTCGGCGCGGCGGGCGCGGACCCGCCCGGTAAGCGCCGACAGCGCGGCCTTGGTCCTGGCCCGGTTGCCGGATCCCCGGCACCGGCGGGACAGCCGACGGCGCAGGCGGCGCTCCCGCTCGTGCTCTTTCGGAGTCTGGAAGGTGCGGTCGAACAGGTCTCCGTCGCTGGTGGCCACCGCCACCCCCCGGTCCACCCCCACCGCGCTGCCCGGAACGGCATGGATCCCGGGAGTGTGCTCGCCGTCCTCGCACAGCAGCGACACGTACCAGTGTCGACCGTCCAAAGAGACGGTCGCCGAACGGATCGTGCCCTGCGGGGCACGGGACCACCGGAATCGCACCCACCCCAGCTTGGGCAGCTTCACCCGGCCGCGCTTGCGGCCCAAGCGCTCCACCGCGATCCGCGGCCCGTCCGGAAACCGGAACGACGGTTTCCACCGGCCCTTGGCACGCCAGCGCACCTTGAACGTGCCGTGGCGACGGCACGCGAAGTCCAGGTCCTTCAACGTCTGCTGGAGGATGTGCGACGGCGCGACCCTCAGCCACTCCTCTTCGGCCTTGGCCTCGACCAGTTGCGCGGCTTGCAGCCGGTAGCCGCAGAACGGGACATCCTGCCCGCGCCGCCACCGCCGGAGGACCTGACGGCGCTGGTCCAGAGCGGTGTTCCACACCGCACGACAGATCGCCCCGTACTCGACACACCGCTGTGCCTGCTCATCGGTCAGCGACAACCGGTACCGGTACGCGGTCAACATCGGCGGGAACACCCCCTCTCTCTTCAGAACCGAATCTTAGGAATCACCGATGACAATCCGTATTCGCTCGAATACCCGACAACCCGAGCAGGGGGCGCTCAAATCAGCGACTTGATCACCGTGTCGAGGTCGCGGGCGAGGTCGGGCATCCGGGTGTGGACGCCGTCGCGGACGGTCCAGCGCCCGTCGGCCATCACGTTGCGCACGTCGGAGGCGTCGGCGGCGAACACCACCGCGTCCACCCCGCGCGCCGGGTCCGCGCCGGCCAGCCGCACCCCCTCCAGGGGCACGTTGACCAGGTCGGCGCGGGACCCCGCGGCCAGCGCGCCCGCGTCGTCCCAGCCCAGGGTGGCGTGGGCGGTGGCCGCGCGCAGCAGGTCGCCCGCGCCCAGGGTGCCCCGCCGGTGGGTGCGCAGCCGCTCGTGCAGCTCCACGGCGCGCGCCTCCTCGAACATGTCGATCCGGGCGTGCTGGTCGCTGCCCAGGCTCAGCCTGCGGGCGTCCAGGTCGCCGGTGCGGGGCAGGCCGTCGGCCAGGTCCCGTTCGGTGGTGGGGCACAGGCACACCACCGAGCGGGACCCGCGGATCGCCGCGACGTCGCCGTCGGTGAGGTGGGTGGCGTGCACCAGGCTGGTGCGCTCCCCCAGCAGCCCGGCGTCGCCGAGCACTGCGGTGGGGGTGCGGCCGTGGGCGGCCAGGCAGGCCGCGTTCTCGGCGGGCTGCTCCGACAGGTGGACGTGCAGCGGGCCGCCGATCCCCGCGGCGGCGGCCGCCACCTCGGGCAGCTCCCGCGGCGGGACCGCGCGCACCGAGTGGGCGGCCGCGCCCAGCAGGGCGTGACCGGGCAGCGGCCCGAACGAGCGGACCCGCTCAGCCCACCCGGCGGCGTCGCCGTCGCCGAACCGCGTCTGGGGCCCGGCCAGCGGCCGGTACGTCCCGTCCGGCTCCAGCCCGCCCGCCAGGTAGCAGACGTCGAGCAGGGTCAGCCGCACCCCGGCGTCGGCGGCGGCCGCCACCAGCGCCCGCCCCATCTCGTTGGGGTCGGCGTAGCGGACCCCGCCCGGGGCGTGGTGCAGGTAGTGGAACTCGCCGACGCACGTCACCCCGGCCAGGGCCATCTCCGCGTAGACCGCGCGGGCCAGGCGCAGGTAGGTATCCGGGTCGAGCCGGTCGGCCACCCGGTACATCACCTCGCGCCAGGTCCAGAACGAGCCGCCGTCGGCGTGGGTGCGCCCGCGCAGCGCCCGGTGGAAGGCGTGCGAGTGCGCGTCGGCCAGGCCCGGAAGGGTCACCCCGGGCAGCACCTCGGCGTCGGCGGGGGCCGTGGTACGGGCCGTGACCGCGGTGAACCGGCCGCCGGCGACCTCCAGCAGCACCCCCGGTTCGGGGGTGCCGTCGGCGGAGCCGGTCCAGGCCCATTCGCACCACAGGCGGGTCGGCGCGCTCATCGGACCGCCTCTCCGGTGAGCAGGTCGGCCAGGACGTCGGCCAGGGCCGCCACCCCGGCGTGGCAGTCGTCCGGGCGCGCCCACTCGTGCGGGGAGTGCGACACCCCGGTGGGGTTGCGCACGTACAGCATGGCGGTGGGGACGTGCGCGGCCAGCACCCCGGCGTCGTGCCCGGCGCCGGTGGGCAGCACCGGCACCGCCGGGCCGTCCCCGGCGAGCACCGCGCCGAGCCGGTCGCGCAGGCCCTCGGTGAAGGCCACCAGCGGGGTGCGGGACTCGGCGGTCACCGCCACCCCCACCCCGTGCTCCAGGGCTGCGCGCTCGGCGGCCCCGCGCACCCCGGCCACGACCGCCTCCAGGGCGGCCTCGTCGGCGGCCCGCGCGTCCAGCCAGGCGTTGACCAGCGACGGGATCGCGTTGGTGCCGTTGGGAGTGACCCGGGCCTTGGCGACGGTGGCGCGGGCGCCGTGTGCGGCCGCCATCTCGCGGGCGGCCAGAATGGTGTGCGCGAACGGCAGCATGGGGTCGTTGCGGTCCTCCAGGCGGGTGGTCCCCGCGTGGTCGGCGCGGCCGGTGAAGTCCAGCCGCCACCGGCCGTGCGGCCAGATGGAGGAGCCCACACCCACCGGGTGCGGGGTGTCCTCCAGCGCCCGGCCCTGCTCCACGTGCAGCTCCACGAACACGTCGAGCAGTCCCAGGGTCGCGGGGTCGGCGCCGGCGGCCGCCGGGTCCAGCCCGGCCCGCTCCATCGCCGCCGCCCAGGTCGTCCCGTCGGCGTCGGTCAGGCCCAGGGCCCGCTCCGGGGAGATCTCCCCGGTGCTCAGCCGGCTGCCCAGGCAGGGGACGCCGAACCGGCCGCCCTCCTCCTCGACGAACACCGCCAGGGCCAGCGGCCGCGCCGGGCGCACCCCGCGCCGGCGCAGCTCGTCCACCGCCGCCAGTGCGCTCACCACCCCCAGCGGGCCGTCGAAGGCCCCGCCCGAGGGCACCGAGTCCAGGTGCGAACCGGTGGCCACGGCGCCCGGCCCCGGCGCGCCCCACCAGGCCCACAGGTTGCCGTTGCGGTCGGTCCGCACGTCCAGTCCGCGGGCCTTCGCCTCCTGGACGAACCAGGCCCGGGCGTCGGTGTCGGCGCCCTCCCAGCTGAACCTGCGGTAGCCGCCGTCCGGGTCCCGGCCCACCGGGGCCAGGTCCGCCCACATCCGATCGAACGCCCCCGCGTCGGGGGCGGTGCCGTGCTGCGCCACCGGGACCCTACTCCCCCTCGCGCATCGGAACGCGGATGCCGTGGGCCCGGGCGACCTGCTCGGCCTGCTCGTACCCGGCGTCCACGTGGCGGATGACGCCCATGGCCGGGTCGTTGGTGAGCACCCGCTCCAGTTTGGCGGCGGCCAGGTCGGTGCCGTCGGCGACGCTGACCTGGCCGGCGTGCAGGGAGCGGCCCATGCCCACGCCGCCGCCGTGGTGGATGGACACCCAGGAGGCGCCCGAGGAGGTGTTGACCAGGGCGTTCAGCAGCGGCCAGTCGGCGATGGCGTCGGAGCCGTCCTTCATGCCCTCGGTCTCCCGGTAGGGGGAGGCCACCGAGCCGGTGTCCAGGTGGTCGCGGCCGATCGCCAGCGGGGCGGAGATCTCCCCGGCCGCCACGAGCTCGTTGAACCGCTGTCCGGCGGCGGCCCGCTCGCCCTGTCCCAGCCAGCAGATGCGGGCCGGGAGCCCCTGGAACGCCACCCGCTCGCCGGCCATGCGGATCCACCGGCCCAGGTGCTCGTTCTCGGGGAACAGGTCCAGGATCGCGCGGTCGGTGCGGGCGATGTCGGCGGGGTCGCCCGACAGCGCCGCCCACCGGAACGGCCCCTTGCCCTCGCAGAACAGCGGCCGGATGTAGGCGGGCACGAACCCGGGGAAGTCGAAGGCCCGGGTGAACCCGCCCTGGCGGGCCTCGTCGCGGATGGAGTTGCCGTAGTCGAACACCTCCGCCCCCGCGTCCAGGAACCCGACCATCGCCTCCACGTGCGCGGCCATCGACTCGCGGGCCCGCACCGTGAACTCCTCGGGCTCGGCGGCGGCCAGGCCCTTCCAGTCCTCGAACGCCACCCCGGCGGGCAGGTAGGCCAGCGGGTCGTGGGCGGAGGTCTGGTCGGTGACGATGTCGATGGGCGCCCCGCGCGAGAGCAGTTCCGGGAACACCTCGGCGGCGTTGCCCAGGACGCCGATGGACAGCGGGCGGCGCTGGTCGCGGGCGGCGGTCGCCAGCTCCAGGGCGTGGTCCAGGCCGTCGGCGCGCACGTCCAGGTAGCGGTGCTCGATGCGGCGGTCGATGCGGCTGGAGTCGCACTCCACCACGATCGCCACGCCGTCGTTCATGGTCACCGCGAGGGGCTGGGCGCCGCCCATGCCGCCCAGGCCGGCGGTCAGGGTGATGGTGCCGGCCAGCGTCCCGTTGAAGCGCTTGGCGGCGACCGCCGCGAACGTCTCGTAGGTGCCCTGGAGGATGCCCTGGGTGCCGATGTAGATCCACGAACCGGCGGTCATCTGCCCGTACATGGTCAGCCCCTGGGCCTCCAGGCGGCGGAACTCGGGCCAGTTCGCCCAGTCGCCCACCAGGTTGGAGTTGGCGATGAGGACGCGGGGCGCCCACTCGTGGGTGCGCATGATGCCGACCGGGCGGCCGGACTGCACGAGCAGGGTCTCGTCGCCCTCCAGGTCGCGCAGGGACGCGGTGATGCGGTCGAAGCTGCGCCAGTCGCGGGCGGCCTTGCCGGTGCCGCCGTAGACCACCAGCTCCTCGGGGTGCTCGGCGACCTCGGGGTCGAGGTTGTTGTGGAACATGCGCAGGGCGGCCTCCTGCTGCCAGCCCTTGGCCGACAGGGTGGTGCCGCGGGCGGCGCGGACGGTGCGCGGGGTGCTCATGGTGCCGTGTCCTCCTGGGGGTCTCACTGCAGCGGGGTGACGGATTCGGCGGCTGCGAGGACCGAGCCGTCGGTGATGAGTTCGCCGACCCGGGCGATCTCGGGGGCCAGGTAGCGGTCGGGGCCGGGGCCCTGGACGTGCTCGCGCAGGGCGCGCACGACGGCGCCGGTGGCCGGGCCCGGCTCCAGCGGCGAGCGCAGGTCCAGGGCGCGGGCGGCGGTCAGCAGCTCGACGGCCAGCACGCCGGTCAGGCCGTCGACGGCGCGGCGCAGCTTGCGGGCTGCCGACCAGCCCATGGACACGTGGTCCTCCTGCATCGCCGAGCTCGGGATGGAGTCGACGCTGGCGGGCACCGCCAGGCGCTTGAGCTCGGAGACGATGGCGGCCTGGGTGTACTGGGCGATCATGTGGCCGGAGTCGACGCCGGGGTCGTCGGCCAGGAAGGCGGGCAGCCCGTGCGAGCGGGACACGTCGAGCATGCGGTCGGTGCGGCGCTCGGCGATGGACGCCACGTCGGCGACAGCGATGGCCAGGAAGTCGAGCACGTAGGCCACCGGCGCGCCGTGGAAGTTGCCGTTGGACTCCACCCGGCCGTCGTCGAGCACCACCGGGTTGTCGATGACGCTGTCCAGTTCCCGGCCGGCGACGGTGAGCGCGTGGGCCAGGGTGTCGCGGGCGGCGCCGGCCACCTGGGGGGCGCAGCGCAGCGAGTAGGCGTCCTGGACCCGGCTGCAGTCGGGGCCGCGGTGGGAGGCGACGATCGGGGAGCCGGCGAGCAGGGCGCGCAGGTTGGCGGCGGAGGCGGCCTGCCCGGGGTGGGGGCGCATCCGCTGGAGGTCGTCGGCGAACACCCGGTCGGTGCCCAGCAGCGCCTCCACGCTCATGGCGGCGGTGATGTCGGCGACCTTGAGCAGCCGCTCCAGGTCCGTGCAGGCCAGGGCGAGCATGCCGAGCATGCCGTCGGTGCCGTTGATGAGCGCCAGGCCCTCCTTGGCGCCCAGCTCCACCGGCGTGATCCCGGCCTCGTGCAGGGCGGTGAAGGCGGGCTTGAGCTCCCCGGCGGAGTCGCGCACGTCGCCCTCCCCCATCAGGGCCAGCGCGACGTGCGACAGCGGGGCCAGGTCGCCGGAGCAGCCCAGGCTGCCGTACTCGTGCACGACGGGGGTGATCCCGGCGTTGAGCAGGGCGGCCAGGGTCTCGACGGTGGCCACCTCGACCCCGGTGTTGCCCGAGGCCAGCGTGCGCAGGCGCAGCAGCATCAGCGCGCGCACCACCTCGCGCTCCACCTCCGGGCCGGCGCCCGCGGCGTGCGAGCGGATGAGCGAGCGCTGCAGCCGCGCCCGCAGGTCGGGCGCGATGTGGCGGGTGGCCAGGGCGCCGAACCCGGTACTGACGCCGTACGCGGGGACCTCGCCGCGGGCCAGGGCCTCGACCCGCTCGCGGCCGTGCCGGACGGCCTTGCGGGCCTCCTCGGTGAGGGTGACGTGGGCGCCGTGGCGGGCGACGGCCAGGACTTGGGCCGGGGTGAGCGGGGCGCCGCCGACGGTGACGGGAGCAACTGCTGTGGACATGCCCCCATTCGACACCCCGCGCCACCACCGCCGCAGGCCCGACACGGCCATTGTGTCTGAGATACCGGACATCGGCCGAACCGGCCCGTGGCAGACTCGGGGCATGAGCATCGTCCCGGCGGCGACCCGCGCCCTGCGGCTCCTGCGGTTCCTGGCGACGCGCCCGGGGCCGGTGTCGGCGGCGGCCGCCGCCGCGGAGCTGGGCATCCCGCGTTCCAGCGTCTACCAGCTGCTGGAGGCGATGGCCGAGGAGGGGTTCGTGACCCACCTGCCGGAGGAGCGGAGGTGGGGGCTGGGCGTGGCCGCCTTCGAGATCGGCTCGGCCTACCTGCGCCACGACGGTATGGAACGGCTGGCCCGGCCGCTGCTGGCGCGCCTCACCGAGGCCACCGGCGCCACCTCGCACCTGGGGGTGCTGCACGGCGCCGACACGCTCTACCTGCTCAAGGAGCAGCCGCCGCACGCGCCGTCGCTGATCACCGGGGTGGGGGTGCGCCTGCCCGCGCACCTGACCGCGTCCGGGCGCGCCATGCTGGCGCTGCTGCCGCGCGCCCAGGTGCGCGCCCTGTACCCCGGGGCGGCGGCGTTCACCGACCGCACCGGGCGCGGCCCGGGCGACCCCGCCGAGCTGCGCCGGGTGCTGGCCGAGGAGGCGCGGCAGGGCTGGTCCATGGAGGACGGCCAGGTGACGGAGGGGTTCGTGTCGGTGGCCGCCGCGGCGCTGGACCACAACGGGCGCCCCGCGGCGGCGATCAGCCTGACCGTGCCCAGCGCCCGGCCGGTCACCCCCCAGGCGCTGGCCGGCCGGGTGCGCGACGCGGCCGCCGAGCTGACGCGCAGGCTCGGCGGCCGCACCCCCTAGGCCGCCTTGGGGCGGACGCGCTGGACGATCCCGGGGAAGGGCGCGGTGTTCTCGATCATGCGCAGGATCTTCTCCTCCAGGTCCTTGGGCACCTGGACGTAGAACTGGGTGGCCGCCTCGGGGTCCTCCTCCAGGCCCAGGGCGCCGGCGCTCTCGGCCCAGGAGGGCAGTTCGGCGTCGGTGCGGGGGGTGTCCAGCGAGAACTCGATGAAGTAGGTGGTCCGGTGGGCCACCACGGTCTCCTCGCGGATGCGCCGGATCTCGGGCCAGGCGATGAAGGTGCCCTCGCCCGGGAACCACCACTTGCGCTCCTGGAGCACCGTGACGCCGTCGCTGTCGGCGCTGATCCCCTGCCGGGTGATGCGCTGGGGCAGGCCGCGCAGCACGAACACGTTGCTCACCGGGCCGATGAACATCATCGTCAGCGACGCCGAGACCCACAGGGCCACCGACCCGACCGTCGTCTCGTCGTTGAGCACGTGCCAGAACGTGGAGCCCAGGACCACGAGGAAGCCGAGGGTCAGGGTGGCCGAGAAGTAGGCCACGGCGATCCACATCCGGGCGTTGGGTCCGCGCAGGCTGACGTATCTGCGCAGGTGGGAGACTCCGGTGGGCGGATGGGTCAGGTCCGAGGGGACGCCCCGTGTCACAGGGACGTCCGAGGGGTCGGGGGAAGCCATGGGTCCATTGTCCCCCTCCCCCGCCGTGCTCGGTGCGTCCGACATGCCCGCTTCTGCCGCTATATAGGCGGTTCGGCACCGAACGGACCGGAACGATACGGTGAAATCCCGGGTGGGGAGGGGAGCGGGCCGTTAGAGTCCGACCCATGAATCCCAACACGAGACCGGGCGCGAGCGAGTACGACACCGAACTGAGGGCCGGTGGCCGGGTCGTCTCCCTGGACGGGATGGTCTACCAGGGACGCACCGTCCTGGTGGAGGGCCCGGAGATGTTCGAGCCCCTGGAGCGCTGGGCCAAGGGGGTGGCCGAGGCGCTGGGCGAGCCGGTGACCTGGCGGGCCACGGACCGCAAGGGGGAGCTCGCCGGACGCGGCACCGTCCAGCCGGGCCCCGCCGCTCAGAACCTGCGGGCGCTCTGAGCACCGCACTTGGCGCACTGGAACTTGCGGTCGTCGCCGAGAATCCAGTCGTGGTCCCCGCCGGTAGGGCATGCGGACATGGACACCAACTCCTTGGGAGGGGGCTGCGAGGGGTCTGCGCTGCTCACTGTACGTCCCACGCACCACACCAGTCCCGAGAATGAGGAAATTCCACTCTTCGCTCACCTTTGCCACGACGTGCGCGAACGCCGACGGGGCCCGTCGCACAGGCGACGGGCCCCGGGCAGGTTCGAAGCGAAGGGGGTGTGCGTCAGTTGCGGGCGGCGCGCATGTGGGCCTCGACCGCGGCACGGTCGGCGCGCAGCTTGGCCAGGGCCTCGTCGAGGATGAGCTTGCCCTCCTCCGCGCTGCGCCGCTCCTTCACGTACGCCAGGTGGGTCTTGTAGGGCTCGGTGCGCGGCGGCGACGGGGGGTTCGCCTTGTCCTTGCCCGCGGGGAACCCGCAGCGGGGGCAGTCCCACTCGTCGGGGACGAGCGCCTCACTGGCGAAACTGGGCACGACCTCGTGCAGGTTCGCACAGTAGAACGGGACCCGGATGCGCGGGGCGGCCTCGCCGCGCTCCGCCTCGCCCATGGGACCGGCTCCGACCCGGCTGCCACGGATGGCACTGCCACTACCCACGAAAAACTCCTTCGGCGAACACGCTCACCGGCGACTCTGGCGAGCTTGACTGTGGAGGGTGAGCACCCGCTGGGTCGCGGGTCACATCCCCCGGTTGATCAGCAGGCCGAGGACGACACCGGCGATGATCCAGAGGACGGCGACGATGATGGTCATCCGGTCGAGGTTGCGCTCGACCACCGACGATCCACCGAGCGAGGAGGTGACACCGCCGCCGAACATGTCGGAGAGGCCGCCGCCCTTGCCCTTGTGCAGCAGCACGAGGAGGACCAGCAGCACGCTGAGAAGCATCACGAAGATGGACAGACCGAGGATCACACGCTCACCCGTAGCTCGACCCCGCAGCGGGGGGATGGACACCTCGATCCCCCGCTTCCCTCCCGTCCCGTCGGTGCCGTCGCGGCACCGGCCCGGTTCAGGGGGAGGAGGAGATCGGGGACGATTTCGGATTTTACCGTGCCCTGAGTGACACGGGTGGGGAAACGGCAAGGGACGCAGGAACCCCACAGCGAAGTGTAGCCCGACCTGGAGACCCGTCGGGCGCCCCGCCCGTCACCGTTGCGCAACGGAGTGCGACGATGGCGGACGGGGCGGGAGGGGTCAGCCGTTCTCCGCGAAGCGGATGATCTTGACGAACTCCTCGGCCTTCAGGCAGGCGCCGCCCACCAGGGCGCCGTCCACGTCCTTCTCGGCCATGATGCCGGGGGCGTTGTCGCCCTTGACCGAGCCGCCGTAGAGCACGCGCACCTTGTCGGCCAGGTCGGCCGAGTACAGCTCGGCCAGGCGGCCGCGGATCGCCGAGCACACCTCCTGGGCGTCGGCCGGGGTGGCGACCTCGCCGGTGCCGATGGCCCACACCGGCTCGTAGGCGATCACCAGGCGCTCGGCCTGTTCGGCCGGGATCTCCTTGAGGGCGCCGTCGACCTGGGACAGCACGTGCTCGACCTGGCCGCCGGCCTTGCGCACGTCCAGGCCCTCGCCCACGCACAGCAGCGGCACGATGTCGTTCTTGAACGCGGCCTTGATCTTGGCGTTGACCAGCGCGTCGTCCTCGTTGTGGTACTCGCGGCGCTCGGAGTGGCCCACCAGGACGTAGGCGCAGTCCAGCTTGGCCAGCATGGCGCCGGAGATCTCGCCGGTGTAGGCGCCCTTGTCGTGGGCGGAGATGTCCTGGGCCCCGTACCCGATGCGCAGCCGGTCGCCGTCCACCAGCGTCTGCACGCTGCGGATGTCGGTGAACGGCGGCAGGACGACGACCTCGGCGGCCTCGTAGTCCTTGTCCTCCAGGGAGAAGGCCAGCTTCTGGACGAGCGCGATGGCCTCCAGGTGGTTGTTGTTCATCTTCCAGTTGCCCGCGATGAGCGGCAGCCGCTGGGTCATACGGATCACTTCCTCGGAAAGTCTCGGGGGTTCGCGTCAGCGCAGGGCGTCGATGCCGGGCAGGTCCTTGCCCTCCAGGTACTCCAGGCTGGCACCGCCGCCGGTGGAGATGTGGCCGAAGGCCGCCTCGTCGAAGCCGAGGGCGCGCACGGCCGCGGCCGAGTCGCCGCCGCCGACCACGGTGAAGGCGTCGGAGTCGATGAGGGCCTGGGCCAGGGCGCGGGTGCCCCCGGCGTAGGGCTCCATCTCGAACACGCCCATGGGGCCGTTCCAGAACACGGTCCTGGCGTCGGCGAGCTTCTCCGCGAACAGGGCGCGGCTGCGGGGGCCGATGTCCAGGCCCATCCGGTCGGCCGGGATGGCGTCCACGTCCACGTCGGCGTGCGCGGCGTCGGCGGCGAACTTCTCGGCGGCCACCACGTCCACCGGCAGGACGATCTCCACGCCCTCGCGCTCGGCCCGCTCCAGGTAGCCCCGGACGGTGTCGAGCTGGTCGGTCTCCAGCAGGCTGGTGCCGACCTCGTGGCCCTGGGCCCGCAGGAAGGTGAACACCATGCCGCCGCCGATGAGGATGCGGTCGGCGGTGCCCAGCAGGTTGTCGATGACGCCGAGCTTGTCGGAGACCTTGGAGCCGCCCAGGACCACGGCGTAGGGGCGCTGCGGGTCGGTGGTGAGCTTCTTGAGGACCTCGACCTCGGTCAGGACCAGGCCGCCGACGGCGTGCGGGAGCCTGCCGGGCAGGTCGTACACGCTGGCGTGCCTGCGGTGCACCGCGCCGAACGCGTCGCCCACGTACAGGTCGGCGAGCTGCGCGAACCGGTCGGCCAGCTCGCCGCGCTCGGCGTCGTCCTTGCTGGTCTCGCCGGGCTCGAAGCGCACGTTCTCCAGCAGCGCCACCTCGCCGTCGGCCAGCCCGTCGCAGACGGCGCGGGCGGACTCGCCGGCGGTGTCGGCGGCGAAGGCCACCTCGGTGCCGAGCAGCTCGCCCAGGCGGGCCGCCACCGGGCGCAGGGAGTAGCGGGGGTCCGGGGCGCCCTTGGGGCGGCCCAGGTGGGCGGCGACGATGACGCGGGCGCCGCGCTCGCGGAGCGCTTCGATGGTCGGCAGGGCCGCACGGATGCGCCCGTCGTCGGTGATCCGCTCGCCGTCCAGGGGCACGTTCAGGTCGGCCCGGACGAACACGCGCTTGCCGGAGACGTCGAGGTCGTCGATCGTCCGCATGCTGGTCTCCTCGTGACGAATATCGGGTCTTGCCGCCCCTGGTCGCAGGGGCCGGAAAGGGGCGCGCTCACGACGGCACCCCTCCGCGCGCAGTGCGGGCGGAGGGGTGCCGTGTCACGCGCCGGAGGCCGCGGGGGCCGGGGCGTCCTACAGACCGGAGCCGACCAGCTTGGCCAGGTCGACCAGGCGGTTGGAGTAGCCCCACTCGTTGTCGTACCAGCCGACGATCTTGACCTGCTTGCCGAAGGCCATGGTCAGGCTGGAATCGAAGGTGCAGGAGGGCGAGGTGCCGACGATGTCGGAGGAGACGATCGCGTCCTCGGTGTAGACCAGCACGTCCTTGAGCGGCCCCTCGGCGGCGGCCTTGAACGCGGCGTTGACCTCTTCCTTGGTGACCTCGCGGGTCAGGGTGACGACGAGGTCGGTGACCGAGCCGTCCGGCACCGGGACGCGCATGGCCATGCCGTCCAGCTTGCCCTTGAGCTCGGGGATGACCAGGGCGGTGGCCTTGGCGGCACCGGTCGTGGTCGGGATGATGTTCTGCGCGGCGGCGCGGGCGCGGCGCAGGTCCGAGTGCGGGAAGTCCAGGATGACCTGGTCGTTGGTGTACGCGTGCACCGTGGTCATCAGGCCCTGCTCGATGCCGAAGGCGTCGAGCAGCACCTTCGCCATGGGCGCCACGCAGTTGGTGGTGCAGGAGGCGTTGGAGATGACGTGGTGGGCGGCCGGGTCGTACTTGTCGTCGTTGACGCCCATGACGACGGTGAGGTCCTCGCCCTTGGCCGGGGCGGAGATGATGACCTTCTTGGCGCCGGCGGCCAGGTGCTTCTTGGCGTCCTCGGCCTTGGTGAAGCGGCCGGTCGACTCGATGACGACGTCGACGTTCAGCTCGCCCCAGGGCAGCAGGGCCGGGTCGCGCTCGGCCAGGACCTTGATGTTCTTGTCGCCGACGCGGATGAAGTCCTCGCCCACCTCGACGTCGCCCGCGAGGGTGCCGAGCACGGTGTCGTACTTGAGCAGGTGCGCGAGCGTCTTGGTGTCGGTGAGGTCGTTGACCGCGACGATTTCGATGTCGCCGCCGCCCGCTGCGACCGCACGCCAGAAATTGCGGCCGATCCGGCCGAAGCCGTTGACGCCTACACGGATGGTCACGGAACCAATCCCCTCATATATCGCACTTCATTTACACCCGTGCATTGCCGACCGGCTCGCGCCCGGACCGCGGTGTACTCCGCACGGACGGCTGTGAACAGGTGTTACGCCGCATCGGGTGTTCACAAAGAGCCTAGCGGAGGACGTGCGGGGGTCGGTTACCGACCCATGCCGACCGCGCTCCGAACGGCTCGTGGATTCGCGACCATCCTGGCACCGCAAAGCGAAGAGGTCTATACCATTTGCCGAAGTTATCGGCGAGTTCTCGCAGTTAACAAAGCCGAACATCGGTGTTACGCGCGCGCTGCGGCCCGGACGGCGGCGTCCCAGGTCAGGGCACCAGCATGTCCGGAGTGAGGTTCGCCTCGGTCCCCTCGATGCCCAGGTCGGCCGCACGCTTGTCGGCCATGGCCAGCAGCCTGCGGATGCGCCCGGCGATGGCGTCCTTGGTCAGCGGCGGCACCGACAGCTGGCCCAGCTCCTCCAGGGACGCCTGCTTGTGCGCCAGTCGCAGCTTGCCCGCCGCCACCAGGTGCTCGGGGGCGTCCTCGCCCAGGATCTCCAGCGCCCGCTCCACCCGCGCCCCGGCCGCCACGGCCGCCCGGGCGCTGCGCCGCAGGTTCGCGTCGTCGAAGTTCGCCAGCCGGTTCGCGGTCGCCCGCACCTCCCGGCGCATCCGGCGCTCCTCCCAGGCCAGAACACTCTGGTGGGCGCCCAGCAGGGTGAGCAGCGCTCCGATGGAGTCGCCGTCGCGGACCACCACGCGGTCCACCCCGCGCACCTCGCGCGCCTTGGCGTGCACCTTCAGCCGCCGCGCCGCGCCGACCAGTGCCAGGGCCGCCTCCGGGCCCGGGCAGGTCACCTCCAGCGACATCGACCGGCCGGGCTCGGTGAGCGAGCCGTGCGCGATGAAGGCGCCCCGCCACGCCGACTCGGCGTCGCAGGCCCCGCCCGCCACCACGTGCCGGGGCAGGCCGCGCACCGGGCGCCCGTTGTTGTCGACCAGCCCCGTCTGCCGGGCCAGCGACTCGCCCTCCTTGATCACCCGCACCACGTACCGGTTGCCCTTGCGCAGGCCGCTCGGGGAGAGCACGACCACCTCGGACTCGTGTCCGAACACCTCGGAGATGTCCTTGCGCAGGCGGCGCGCGGCGGCACCGGTGTCCAGCTCGGCCTCGATCACGATCCGGCCGCCCACCAGGTGCAGGCCCCCGGTGAACCGCAGGATGGTGGACACCTCCGCCTTGCGGCAGCATGGCTTCAGAATGGCCAGACGGCTCAGTTCATCCTTCACCACGCCGGTCATCGCCATCGCTGCGATCCTCCCCTTGAAACGACCTTGACCGGTGCCGCGCGCCCGAACACCGGCGTGCCGCCGCGGCCCCGCCACGAGCGACTTTCTCCGAGGAGACTACGTTACGAGACGCCCGGTGCCGACCCTTGAACGGCGTGTTGCCCGCACGACGGCGCCGTCGGCGCCGCGGGGCACGGGGTTCGTGGCGGTGTGCGGTCAATTGCCCCCGACCTGCGATGACAACAGCTCCAGCAGGTGGTCGCGCAGCACCACCGCCTGATTGTGCTCCTCGTCGCGCGCCGAGTACAGCAGCGTCACCGGCCCCCGGCGCGCGGCCTCCAGGATCGGCTCCAGCGCCCGGGGCCGGTCGGCCAGCTCCGCCCGGTAGCGGCGGGCGAACTCCTCGAACCTGGCCGGGTCGTGGCCGAACCAGGTGCGCAGCTCCGTGCTGGGACCCGCCTCCTTGACCCACGGCACGCCCTCCAGCGCGCTCTTGCGGACCCCGCGCGGCCAGAGCCGGTCGACCAGGAAGAGCGCACCCGGCGGCCGGTCCCCGCGCACCTCGTCGTAGACCCGTTCCACGGTGATGTCGTAGCCCATGGCGGCGGTGTTCCCCGGGGGCCGCCAGGGGGAACCCGTCAGTCGTTCAGGATCCGCTCGAAGGCCCGCGCCAGCAGCTCCGGGTCGTGCCGGGGGCTGCCGTCGCCCATCGCCAGGTCGGCCAGCTCCAACCGCCCGCCCAGGTCCCGCGCGGCCGCGGCCAGCGGCTCGGCCTCCTCCACCGTCCCCCGGTCGGCCAGCACCACGTCCACGCCCAGCTTCGGGGCGTGCTCGCGCAGCACCTCCAGGTAGGTCTCGGGCCGGAAGTCGTCGGTCTCCCCCCGCTGCGGGGACAGGTTGAGCGCCACCACCCGCCGGGCCCGCGTGGTGACCAGGGCGTGCGCCAGGTCCGGCACCAGCAGGTGCGGCAGCACGCTGGTGAACCACGACCCGGGGCCGAACACCACCCAGTCCGCCTCGCGCACCGCCTTGACGGCCTGCGGCTCCGCCGGGGGCTCCGCCGGGATCAGCGAGACGGAGCGCACCCGGCCGCCGGTGCTCGCGCACGCCACCTGGCCGCGGATCGTCGTCACCTCGTCGGGGCGCCCGGCGTCGGCGCCCACCACCTCGGCGGAGATGTCCAGCGGCACCGACGACATCGGCAGCACCCGGCCGTGGGCGCCCAGCAGCTGGCCCACCCAGTCCAGCCCGGCCACGGAGTCGCCCAGCAGCTCCCACAGCGCCACGATCAGCAGGTTGCCCACGGCGTGGCCGTGCAGCTCGCCCTCGGAGCGGAACCGGTGCTGGATCACGTTGCTCCAGGTGTGGCCCCACTCGTCGTCACCGCACAGCGCGGCCAGCGCCATCCGCAGGTCTCCCGGGGGCAGCACCCCCAGCTCGCGGCGCAGCCGCCCGCTGGAGCCGCCGTCGTCGGCGACCGTCACCACCGCGGTCACGTCGGTGGTCACCCGCCTCAGGGCCGACAGGGACGAGTACAGGCCGTGCCCGCCGCCCAACGCGACCACCCGGGGCGGACGTGTTCCGTCCCCGTCCGGTGCGGTGCTGTTCGCCATGGTCGTGGCCTGCCCCTCGTACCCGTGTGCAGCGACGGGCCGCCCCGCCGAGGACGGCGGACGCGCCCGACGTCCCCGAACCGCCGGAGCCCCCGCCCCACGGGGTATCGGCACCGACGGTGACCGAGTCAATCTAAGGGAAGACGGCCCGCTTGGCGATTCGGTTGACCCGGCCCCCGCTCACTCCCGTCCCACGTCCCGGTGCACCACGTGGACCTCCACGCCCTGGGTGCGCAGTCGCTCCGCGAACTGCTCGGCCATGGCCACGCTGCGGTGCTTGCCGCCCGTACAGCCCACCGCCAGCGTCATGTAGTGCTTGCCCTCGCGCTGGTAGCCCTCGATGGTGAGCTTGAGGACCTCGCTGTAGGCCTCCAGCATCTCCTTGGCCCCGTCCTGGGACAGCACGTAGTCGCGCACCGGCTCGTCGCGGCCGTTCATCGGCCGCAGCTCCGGGATCCAGTGGGGGTTGGGCAGGAACCGGCAGTCCAGCACCAGGTCGGCGTCCACCGGCAGCCCGTGCTTGAACCCGAAGGAGACCACGTTGGCGCGCGGGCGCGCCTCGTCGCTCTCCCCGAAGAACCCGATCACCCGCGCCTTGAGCTGGTGCACGTTGAGCTGGGAGGTGTCGATGACCAGGTCGGCCTCGCCACGGATGGCGCGCAGGGTCTCGCGCTCGCGGGCGATGCCGTCGGTCAGCCGGCCGTCGCCCTGCAGGGGGTGGGGCCTGCGCACGCCCTCGAACCGGCGCACCAGGGCGTCGTCGCCCGCCTCCAGGTACAGCACCCGCGCCGTGATGTCGCGCTTGCGCAGCTCCTCCACCGTGGACAGCAGGTCCTCGGTGAACGCCAGCGACCGCACGTCCACGACCACCGCCACCCGCGGCACCGCGCCGTGGGTGCGCCCCGCCAGCTCGATCATCGTCGGCAGCAGGCCCGGCGGCAGGTTGTCCACCACGAACCAGTCCAGGTCCTCCAGCGCCCTGGCCGCCGTGCTCCGGCCCGCCCCGGACATCCCGGTGACGATGACCACCTCGGGCGGCAGCTCCCCGCCCAGTTCGACCGTCATGTGTCTCCTCCCCCGTCAGTGCTGTTCGGTACCGGTGCCCCGTCGGTCTCCCGTCCCGCGGGACTCCCGGAAAGGTGCGCGTGCACGGACTCGGCCAGCTTGGGCCCGATGCCCGGCACCGCGGCGATCTCCTCGACCGTGGCCCCCGCCAGCCGCTTGACCGAACCGAACGCCTTGATCAGGGCGGTGCGGCGGGCCGGGCCCAGGCCGGGCAGCTCGTCCAGGGCGCTCCCGGTGAGCGCCTTGGCCCGCTTCTGGCGGTGGTAGGCGATGGCGAACCGGTGCGCCTCGTCGCGCACCCGCTGCAGCAGGTACAGGCCCTCGCTGGTGCGCGGCAGGATGACCGGGTCCTCGTCGTCGGGCAACCACACCTCCTCCAAGCGCTTGGCCAGACCGCAGACGGCGATGTCGTCGATGCCCAGCTCGTCCAGGGCACGGCGCGCGGCCTGCGCCTGGGGGCGCGCCCCGTCCACCACCACCAGGTTAGGGGGGTAGGCGAACTTCCCGGGTTTCGGCTCGTCGTCGATCACGTGACCGTCCTGTGCGGCGGAGTCGCCGCCGGTCTCCCCCATCCGGGCGACCTCGCCGCTGCGGGCGCTCTCCTCCAGGTAGCGCCGGAACCGGCGCTTGACCACCTCGTACATCGCCGCGACGTCGTGCTGCTCGGCGCCGCCCTCGCCGCTGCCGCGCACCGAGAAGCGCCGGTACTCGGACTTGCGGGCCAGGCCGTCCTCGAACACCACCATGGACGCGACCACGTGCTCGCCCTGGAGGTTGGAGATGTCGAAGCACTCGATGCGCAGCGGCGCCTCCTGGAGCTCCAGTGCCTCCTGGAGCTCGTTGAGGGCTCGGCTCCGGGTGCTCAGGTCCCCGGCCCGGTGGGTCTTGTGCCGGGCCAGCGCCTCCGCGGCGTTCTTCTCCACGGTCTCCATCAGCGACCGCTTGTCCCCGCGCCGGGGGACCCGCAGGTCCACGTTGGCGCCCCGGTGCCCGGCCAGCCAGCCGGCCACCGCCTCCGGGTCGGCCGGCTCGTGGGAGACCAGCACCTCGCGCGGGACCGCGGTGCCGGTCCCCTCGCCCTCCTCGGTGCCCTCGGCGGAGCCGTACAGCTGGCCCAGGAACGTCGCCATCAGCTCGGCGGGGCCCGCGTCGTCCACCTTGTCCACCACGTAGCCGCGCTGGCCGCGGATGCGCCCGCCGCGCACGTGGAAGATCTGCACGGCCGCCTCCAGCTGGTCGTCGGCCAGGGCGATCACGTCGCAGTCGGTGGAGTCGGGCAGCACCACCGCCTGCTTCTCCAGTGCGGCGCGCAGGGCCTCGATGTCGTCGCGCAGCCGGGCCGCCCGCTCGTACTCCATCTCCTGGGCAGCGGCCCTCATCTCGCCCTCCAGGCGGCGGATGAAGCGGCCGGTGTCCCCGGCCAGGAAGGAGCAGAAGTCGTCGGCCAGGGCGCGGTGGTCCTCGGGGGAGATCTTCCCGGTGCACGGCGCCGTGCACTTGCCGATGTACCCCAGCAGGCAGGGGCGGCCGCTGGTGCGGGCCCCCCGGAACACCCCCGCCGAGCAGGTCCGCACCGGGAACACCCGCAGCAGCAGGTCCACGGTCTCGCGGATCGCCCAGGCGTGCGAGTACGGGCCGAAGTAGCGCACCCCCTTGCGCTTGGCACCGCGCATCACCTGGACGCGCGGGAACTCCTCGTTGAGGGTCACCGCCAGGTAGGGGTAGCTCTTGTCGTCGCGGTACTTGACGTTGAACCGCGGGTCGTACTCCTTGATCCAGGAGTACTCCAGCTGGAGCGCCTCCACTTCGGTGCCCACGATCGTCCAGTCCACGTCGGCGGCGGTGGAGACCATCTGCTGGGTGCGCGGGTGCAGCCCCGCGAAGTCCCGGAAGTACGACGACAGCCGCGAGCGCAGGTTCTTGGCCTTGCCGACGTAGATGACCCGGCCCGCACCGTCCCGGAAGCGGTAGACCCCCGGGGAGGTCGGGATGGAGCCGGGCGCGGGACGCAGGTGAGGTGTCGCAGGCATGCCCCCATTCTGGTGTGCGGCGGTGACATCCGGCCACTCGCGCCCCGGGCGTCCCCCTCCGGGGACGAGAGCCGCGTCACGAGCACCACGATCAGGTCGCCCGAACGTCACGATCGGGTATCCGCATGCTCTAGGTTGGGCGGGTAGATCGACCCTTTCCGACATGAACGACAAGGGGGCCTCGCGTCGTGGACATCGACGAATATTGGGCCTGGATCGCCCTCGGCATCGCCGTGGCCATCTCCCTGGGACTGGTGTTCGCCGCGCGCTGGGTGCTCAAGCACAAGCTCGCCAAGATGTGGAGCATCGCGAACTTCCTGGTGATCAGGACCCGCTACTCCGGGTACGCGGCGGGCGCGGTGGTGGGCGCCAACCTGGGCATGCCCAGTATCACCGACGTGGGCTGGTCCACCTACGGCACGCTCCGGCACGGCATGGTGATCCTGATGATCGGGTCGCTGACCGCCCTGGGCATCAGCCTCGCCTACGCCGTCACCGACACCATCCTGGCCCGCCTGTCCCACGCCAACGGGGACGCCGACCGCAAGGCGCGCCGCCTGCAGACGCAGGTGCGGCTGCTGCGCCGGGTCGTCACCTCGATCATCGTGGTCGTGGCGGTCTCCGCGATCCTGTTCACCTTCCCGCAGGTGCAGGCGCTGGGCGCCGGGCTGCTGGCCTCCGCGGGCATCATCGGCATCGTCGCCGGTGTGGCCGCGCAGTCCACCCTGGGCAACCTGTTCGCCGGATTGCAGCTGGCGTTCAGCGACGCCCTGCGCATCGGCGACGTCGTCGTGGTCGAGGGCGAGTGGGGCCGGGTCGAGGAGCTGTCCCTGGTCAACGTCACCATCAAGATCTGGGACGAGCGCCGGCTGGTGGTCCCGGTCGCGAACTTCACCACGACCAGCTTCGAGAACTGGACCAAGTCGGGCACGGCGATCACCGCCAAGGTGATGATGCCGCTGGACTGGGAGGTGCCGATCGCCGAGCTGCGCGAGGAGGCGGGCCGCCTCATCACCGCCAGCGAGTACTGGGACGGGCGCAGCTGGTCCTGCCAGGTGGTGGACATCACCGAGAACGGCGAGGTGATGGTGCGCGTCGTGGCGACCGCCGCCAACACCGGCGACCAGTGGAACATCGCCTGCGAGATCCGCGAGCACCTCATCGGCTGGCTGGTCGAGCACTACCCGCAGTCGCTGCCGCGCAACCGCACCGAGGTCGTGGCCGCCGAGGACGAGGACGCCTTCCGCGCCGCGGCCGCCTCCGCCGCGATCCGGCGCGCGGAGCGCGACGCCCCGGGCAGCCGGGAGGAAGTCCCCGAGGACGCCTGACCCCTCGTGTGAACGTGCGGAACGCCCGGGACCGTGTCGGTCCCGGGCGTTCCGCGTTGGGCGCCGCGGCGCTCAGTCCAGGATGATGTCGGTGCCGTCGACGGTGACCGTGAACTCCTCCAGGGCCACCTGCGCGGGGCCCGTCACGACCTCGCCGGTGGCGTAGTCGAACTCGCTGCCGTGGCACAGGCAGCGGATGACGCCGTCCTCCACCTGCTGGACGGTGCAGCCGCCGTGGGTGCAGGAGGCGGCGAAGGCCCGGTAGTCACCGGCCTCGGGCTGGGTGACCACCAGCTTGCTGTGGCTGAAGACGGCGCCGCCGCCCTCGGGGACGTCGGTGGTCTGGCCGACCACCTGGCCCCGCCGGGCGTCCTGCGGCTTGGGGGGCTCCCCGCCGCAGGCGCTCACCGCGGTGACGGCCCCGACGGCCGCGACCGCCCCGGCCGTCCCGAGCAGGCGCCGCCTGCTCACCCCGCATCCGCACGTCTTCTCGACCGCCACGACGAACCGCTCCTCACCTGCGCGTCCAAACCTACGACGCACTGTAGTAGGCGGTCCGGAGTGCTTCGCCCCGGGCCCCGCGAAAGCCCCCGTCGGCCACTGCCGCCGGGCCACCCGCCGTCGTCGTCGGGCAGCCGGTCGGCCCGCACGCCGCCGTCCGACCCCCGATGGTCACCGTCCGCGGAAGGGGGCCGTCCTCGGCCCCGTGCCGCGGGACGGTCCCAACGGTCACCGTCCGTGCAAGGGGTCCACCGCCGGGGCCGGGCGCCCGGTGGGACACCCGTGGGGGCGTTCCGAACGCCGCACGACCGTCCTCGGCCGGGGACGACGGCGGCCCGCCCCCGGAGGAAGGGTCCGGGGACGGGCCGCGCACCCGCGGGTGCGGCTCAGAGCAGCTTGGCGAGGAACCGCCCGGTGTAGGACTCGGCGACCGCCGCGACCTCCTCGGGGGTGCCCTGGGCGACCAGGGTGCCGCCGCCGGAGCCGCCCTCGGGGCCCATGTCGATGATGTGGTCGGCGGTCTTGATGACGTCCAGGTTGTGCTCGATGACGATCACCGTGTTGCCGGAGTCGGTGAGCCGGTTGAGCACCCCCAGCAGCTTGCGGATGTCCTCGAAGTGCAGGCCCGTGGTGGGCTCGTCCAGCACGTACACGGTGCGGCCGGTGGAACGGCGCTGCAGCTCGGCGGCGAGCTTGACCCGCTGCGCCTCGCCGCCCGACAGGGTGGTGGCGGGCTGGCCCAGGCGCACGTACCCCAGCCCCACGTCGGTGAGGGTCTGCAGGTGGCGGCGGATGGCGTTGACCGGCTCGAAGAACTCCAGCGCCTCCGAGATCGGCATGTCCAGGACCTCGGCGATGTTCCTGCCCTTGTACTTGACCTGGAGCGTCTCCCGGTTGTAGCGGGCGCCGTGGCACACCTCGCAGGGCACGTAGACGTCCGGCAGGAACTGCATCTCGATCTTGAGCGTGCCGTCGCCGGAGCAGGCCTCGCAGCGCCCGCCCTTGACGTTGAACGAGAACCGGCCCGGCTGGTAGCCGCGCGTCTTGGCGTCGGTGGTCTGCGCGAACAGCTTGCGGATGTGGTCGAAGACCCCCGAGTAGGTGGCCGGGTTGGACCTCGGCGTGCGCCCGATGGGGCTCTGGTCCACGTGCACGACCTTGTCGACCTTGTTCAGGCCGTTGACCCGCACGTGCCGGCCCGGGACGTCGCGCGCCCCGTTGAGCTCCTTGGCCAGCGCCTTGTACAGGATCTCGTTGACCAGCGTGGACTTGCCCGAGCCCGACACCCCGGTGACGGCGGTGAACACCCCCAGCGGGAAGGCCACGTCGATGTCGCGCAGGTTGTTCTCGCGGGCGCCCTTGACGACCAGCTCGTGCCCCTTGGTGAGCGGTCGGCGCACCGCCGGCAGGTCGATGGAGCGGCGCCCGGACAGGTAGTCGCCGGTGAGCGACGCCTCGTTGGTGAGCAGCTCGTCCACGATGCCCGACACCACCACGTGGCCGCCGTGCTCGCCCGCGCCGGGGCCGATGTCGACCACCCAGTCGGCGGCGCGGATGGTGTCCTCGTCGTGTTCCACGACGATGAGCGTGTTGCCGATGTCGCGCAGCCGCTGGAGGGTCTCCAGCAGGCGGGCGTTGTCGCGCTGGTGCAGGCCGATGGAGGGCTCGTCCAGCACGTAGAGCACGCCCACCAGGCCCGAGCCGATCTGGGTGGCCAGCCGGATGCGTTGGGCCTCGCCGCCCGAGAGCGAACCGGAGGAGCGGGCCAGGCTGAGGTAGTCCAGGCCCACGTCCAGCAGGAAGCCCAGCCGGGCGTTGATCTCCTTGAGGACCTGGGCGGCGATGACCGCGTCGCGGTCCGACAGCCGCAGGTCGGCCAGGAAGCGGGCGCTCTCGGCCAGCGACATCGAGGCCACCTCGGCGATGGACCGCCCGCCCACGGTCACCGCGAGCACCACCGGCTTGAGCCGGGTCCCCTCGCAGGCGGGGCAGGGCACGCTGCGCATGTAGCCCTCGAGGCGCTCGCGGCCGTAGTCGCTCTCGGTCTCGGTGTAGCGGCGCTTGACCCAGGGGATGACGCCCTCGAAGTCGGTGTAGTAGGACCGCTCGCGGTTGTACTTGGTGCGGTAGCTGACGTGGACCTGGGTGTCGTGCCCCTCCAGGATCGCCTTGCGGGCGCGCTTGGGCAGCTTCTCCCAGGGGGTGTCCAGGACGAAGCCGACCGACTCGCCCAGGGCGGTGAGCAGCCGCTCCCAGTACCCGCCGTTGGGGCCGCCCGACCAGGGGGCCAGGGCGCCCTCGGCCAGGGTCTTGGCCGGGTCGGGGACGATCAGCTCCGGGTCGACCTCCATGCGGGTGCCCAGGCCCGAGCACTCCGGGCAGGCGCCGTAGGGGGCGTTGAAGGAGAAGGAGCGCGGCTCCAACTGCTCGAAGGACAGGTCGTCGTAGGGGCAGTACAGGTGCTCGGAGAAGACCTTCTCGCGCTCGGGGTCGTCCTCGGCCAGGTCGACGAAGTCCAGCACGATGGTCCCGCCGGCCAGCTTGAGCGCGGTCTCCACCGAGTCGGTCAGCCGCCCGCGGGAGGACTCCTTGACGGAGAGCCGGTCCACGATCACCGAGATGTCGTGCTTGTCGTAGCGGCCCAGCTTGGGCGCCTCGTCCAGGCGCACCGGCCGGCCGTCCACGACCGCGCGGGTGTACCCCTTGGACTGCAGGTCCTTGAACAGTTCGAGGTACTCGCCCTTGCGGCCGCGCACCACCGGGGCCAGCACCTGGAAGCGGGTGCCCTCGGTCATCTCCAGCACCCGGTCCACGATCTGCTGCGGGCTCTGCCGGGAGATCTCGCGGCGGCACTGCGGGCAGTGCGGGACGCCGATGCGCGCCCACAGCAGCCGCAGGTAGTCGTACACCTCGGTGATGGTGCCGACGGTGGAGCGGGGGTTGCGGCTGGTGGACTTCTGGTCGATGGACACCGCCGGGGACAGCCCCTCGATGAAGTCCACGTCGGGCTTGTCCATCTGGCCCAGGAACTGGCGGGCGTACGCCGACAGGGATTCGACGTAGCGGCGCTGCCCCTCGGCGAAGATCGTGTCGAAGGCCAGCGAGGACTTGCCCGAACCGGACAGGCCGGTGAACACGATCATGGCGTCGCGGGGCAGGTCCAGCGACACGTCCTTGAGGTTGTGCTCCCGGGCACCCCGGACTACCAGTTGTTCGACCATCGAGTCAGACATCCTTCGGCTGTGGCACACAGGGCACCGGTCGGGCGTCGGCCTGCCGTGCGCGGTTCGTGTGTTCGGCGGTCGGGTCCCCCGGACGACCGCCCCGGCCCCGGATCCGGGCCGCTGAAGGGGGGTGGGGAGGGCGTGGGCCTCCCCGTCCGTCAAGACTAACGACCCCCGCCGACGGAATCTTCCGCAACGGAGAAGTGCCGTGTCCTGATGCCCGACGCCGATACGGGGTCCACTATAGACGAACGGGTGTTCGACGTCCGGGTTTTCGCGCGGTCCGGGGAAGAAGAACCGGGGGCGGTCCCGTTGAACGGGACCGCCCCCGGGCGGGAGCGCGGGACGGCCGTCAGGAGCGGTCGGCCGCGGAGTCCCTCTCGCCCTCCTCCTCGACGGCGGGAGGGGCGTTGCGCTTGTCGGCCGCGGACTTGACCAGGCTGCCGGCGATCGTGATCACCATGACGCCGATGATCACCGTCAGGGACAGGGAGGTGCTGATCTCCGGGACGTGCACGCCGTTCTCGTGCAGCGCGTGCAGGATCATCTTGATGCCGATGAACACCATGATCGCCGACAGGCCCCAGCTGATGTAGGCCAGGCGGTCCATCAGGCCGGCCAGCAGGAAGTACAGCTGGCGCAGGCCCAGCAGGGCGAAGGCGTTGGCGGTGAAGACGATGTAGGCGTCCTGGGTGAGGCCGAAGATCGCCGGGATCGAGTCGACCGCGAAGACCAGGTCGATGACGCCGATGGCCAGGATGACCAGCAGCATCGGGGTGATGTGGCGCTTGCCGTCGAGCTTCACCGTCAGGTGCGCGCCGTGGTAGCCGTCGGTGACCGGCCAGAACCGCTTGACCAGGCGCACGACCGGCGTCTGGGTGAAGTCCTTCTCCTCCTCGTCGCCCTTCATGTGGTCCCGGACGATCTTGTACCCGGTGTAGATGAGGAAGGCGCCGAACAGGTAGAAGACCTCGCTCCAGGCGTTGATGACCTGGGCGCCGAGGATGATGAAGATACCGCGCATGATCAGCGCGATGACGATGCCGATGAGCAGCACCTCGTGCTGGTACTTCTTGGGCACCGCGAAGGAGCCCATCAGCAGGTAGAAGACGAAGAGGTTGTCGACGCTCAGGCTCTTCTCGGTGACGAACCCGGCGAAGTACTCCGCGCCGGCGGTCGCACCGCCGTAGTACCACACACCGAAGCCGAAGATGATGGCGATGCCGATGTAGAAGG
Source organism: Nocardiopsis sp. NPDC006139 (assembly GCF_040614155.1). NCBI lineage: Bacteria > Bacillati > Actinomycetota > Actinomycetes > Streptosporangiales > Nocardiopsidaceae > Nocardiopsis > Nocardiopsis sp. NPDC006139. The sequence continues at coordinate 28,786 of NZ_JBEXTT010000031.1, read as the reverse complement.
CGGCCCACCAGGCCGCCTGCTTGACCCCGAACTCCTGGGGGCCCTTCTTCTTGCTCCACGGGTGGTCCACGATGGCGAGGTCGATGACCAGGATCGCGATCATGGCGCCGATCGTGGCGACCCAGACCCACAAGGGTACGTTCACTGTCGTTAACTCCTCCGGTCAGTGCGCGCGGGCTGTTTGCACGCACGTCGAACTGCCGGAGGTCTCTCCCGCTCGCCTCGGAATCCGGGGCGAACCGACGGTACCGGGAACACGCCCTTGTGTTCCGTGATGACGACACCGCCGCGACAGGGATACTCCCCTCACATGCCAGGCCAGGATACCGGCCGCACGATGTGACCGTGCACGCCCGACCTGTGACCACGATGCCACATCCGCCCTCTCCGCAGAAGTAGCGCAGAGGACGAAGTAGCACGACCCCCAGGACACATCATCCGCTCCTGGGAGATATCTGGCGAACGAACAGGGGATCCGGGTATATAAGGCGCAAAACGCCCCCGACATTCCCTTTTCCCGTGTCACCGGCTTTTCCCGTGCCGCCTTTCCCGGGTCACCGCCCCAGTACCGACTTGTACACCGCGCACGCCGCCGCCACCGCGTCCTCCTCGCCGGGCAGCGAGCGCGCCGCCGCGGCGGACCGCGCCCGCAGGTCCGCGGCGAGGGCCGGATCGTCCAGCACCCGCCCCACCGCCGCCGCGAACGCCTGCGGGTCGCCCGGCGGCACCATGAGCACCGTCCCCGAGTACAGGTCCGGGATGCCGCCCACGCGGGTGGACACCACCGGCAGCCCCGCCCGCAGCGCCTCCATGATCACCAGCGACGGCCCCTCCCACTGGCTGGTCAGGCAGAACACGTCGGCGGCCGCCAGCAGGTCGGCCACGTCCGTGCGGTGCCCCAGCATCCGCACGTCGGCCCCCAGTTCCGCGGCGGTGTCGTGCAGGGTCCCCCACAGCGGCCCGTCCCCCGCGATCGCGATGACCGGCTCCGGGTGCCGGTCGGCGATCCGCGGGGCCGCCTCCAGCAGCATGTCCAGGCCCTTCTGCTCGGCCAGCCGGGCGATGGTCAGCAGCAGCGGCCGCTCGGGCAGCACCGCCAGGTCCGACCGGGTCGCCTCCCGGCCCTTGACCGGGGGGCCGGTGTCGGGCGCCGCGACCACCGCCGGACGGGCGTCGCGCGCCCCCACCCGTTCCAGCCGCCGCACCAGGTCCCCCGACACCCCCAGCACCACGTCGGCGCGCAGCGCCACGATCCTCTCCAGCACCGGGTAGGCGGCCGCCTTCAGGCCGTCCACCGGCGGCGGGGCGTTGTGCGCCGTCACCACCAGGGGGCGCGCCCCCGCCAGCGCGCACAGCGCGCCGGCCCGCATCCCGTGGGCGTGCACCACGTCGGCGCCACCGAGCACCGACCGCAGCCGCAGGACCGTCGCGGGATCGGCGACCGAGGGGGCCGCCCCGATCCGCACCGGCGCGAACCGCATCCCGGCGTCGGTGAACGCGAACTCCCGCTCGGCCGAGGCCGGGCCGACCACCGCCACCCGGTACCCCCGCCGCACCAGCCCCTCGCCCAGGGACCGCACATGCCTGCCCGCCCCACCGGTGCTGGTCCCCAGCACCAACGCGATCCTGCCGTTCACCGGCTCCCCCTCCTGCGTTCGAACACGCTCCGGACCCGATCCAGGGCCGCCCGCGCCGACGGCCGGTCCACCACGGCCGCCACCAGGGCGAACACCACCACCGCCAGCACACCCGACACCAGGGCCGCCCCCGCCGAGGACCACACCCCGCCGCCCGCCAGCGCCACGGCCACCGGGCGGCCCGCGGCCCAGCCCAGCGCACCGCCCGCCGCCACCGCCGCGAGCGACCGCCCCGCCCCGGCCAGCGCCGCCGGGCCGTGCACCCGCCCCACGGCCACCGCGCAGGCCAGCGCCGCGCATGTCAGTCCCAGTGTCGTCGACCAGCCCAGGGCGGCGATCGCCCACCCGGGCGGCACCAGCGCCACCGACACCGCCGAGCACGCCATCACCAGCAGCCAGCCCAGGGTCTGGGCGGCCGCCGCGGGCCTGCCGTGGTGGGAGGCGTACAGCGCCCGGCTGAACAGCGCCACCAGTCCGAACCCCACCACACCGGGCGCGTAGGCCGCCAGGGCCCGTTCCAACGCCACCGGGTCGTTGCGGGCGAACACCTCGGCCACCGGCGGCGCCGCGGCCGCCAGGGCGGTGCCCACCGCGGCGGTCAGCACCGCGGCGGCCCGCGCGGGCCCCGCCACCAGCTCCGCGTACGCGCCCCGGTCGCGGTCGGCGTGCGCCACCGCCAGCGCGGTGAAGGCGCTGGTGGCGATGGGGACCGCGATCACCCCGTAGGGCAGGGTGAACAGCGCCCACGCGTAGGAGTACAGCACCGATCCGCCCGCCCCGCCGCCGCGGTTGGCCAGCGCCACCGACAGCAGCAGGCACGCCTGCATCGCCACCAGCGGCACCAGGGACGCCGCCGCGAGGGACCGCACCCGCCGGCCCACACCGGGCGGGAAGACCAGTCGCGGACGCCAGCTCAGCCCCAGCCGCAGCGCCGGGCCCAGCACCGTCAGGAACAGGGCGACCACTCCGGCCGTCGTCCCCAGCGACAGCACCAGCTCCGCCCCCAGGGGCAGCCCGGCCGGGTCCTGCCGGTGAGCGCCGCCCAGCGGAACGAACAGCAGGTAGGAGCAGATGACCACCACGCTCGACACCAGCGGCGCCGCCGCCGGGGACAGGAACCGCCGGTGCGCCTGCAGCACCCCGTACAGCACCGCCGCCAGCCCGTAGAACACCACCTGCGGGGCGAACACCAGCAGCATCCGCACCGACAGCGCGGCCAGCACCCCGGGGTCGCAGCCCGCACCCGCTCCCAGCATCAGCGCCATCGCGTAGGGGGCGGACAGCGCGATCAGCCCGGCCAGCGGCACCGACAGCAGCAGCACCCAGGTCAGCAGCGCCGACGCAGTGTGCTCCACCTGCTCCCGCTCGCCCCGCCCGGCCGCGGCCGCCAGCACCGGGACCACCACCGCGGTCAGCGCTCCGCCGATGACGATCTCGAACAGCACCGCGGGCAGCTGGTTGGCGGTGATGTAGGCCGTGCCCAGGCAGGTGTCGCCCACCGTCTGGGAGAAGACCACCGTGCGCCCGAACCCCGCCACCCGGGCGCCGACGGTGACCGCGGCGATGAGCAGCGCGGCCCGGCCGACCCCCTGCGTCACCCCGGCGGCGAGGCGGGACACCCCGGGCCCCTCACGCGCACCGCCCCCAGCGGTCCAGTGCCCGCAGCGGCGGCACCCGGTCGATGACCCTGGAGAAACTCGTGACCTCGCTGGCCAGGGTCAGGGCCACGACCCCGCCCAGCAGCGCCAGCCGCACCGGGCGGGGGGCGCGGGCGGCCGCCGCCGCGCCCAGGGCGGCGCCCAGGGCGTTGGCTCCGGCGTCGCCGAGCATGGAGCGCTCGGCGAGGTCGTCGGGGAGCAGGGCGGCGCAGGCGCCGACAGTGGGCGCCAGCACCGGGGCCGCCGGGGAGGCCAGCCCGGGCAGGGCGGCCAGGAGGCCGAGTTTGACGGCGCGGCCCGGGCGCAGGTCGAAGAGGTTCACCAGGTTGGCGCCCGCGGCGATGAGCGCCCCGTCCACCAGGGTGTCGAGGGGGCCGCGGCGCAGCAGGGCGGCGGCGGCCAGGCCGGTGGCGCCGATCCCCGCCATCTTCACCGCCCCGGTGGTCACCCGCCCCCGGGCCAGGGCGCCCAGGTGGCCGCGCAGCCCTCGGGCGTCTGCGGATCCGGCCAGGTCGTCGTAGGCGCCGAACGCGGCCGCCCCCGCGGCGGCCAGCGCCGTCGCGGCCCGCACCCGGGGGTCCAGGCCGGGCGTGAGCAGGCTCGCCGCGCACACCCCCGAGGCCAGGGCCGGCCCCTCCTGGAGGGTCACCCGCCGCCCCCGGAAGTTGGTCCGCCACCAGGCGGCCGGGCCGGGTCCCCCGGCCGGAGCGGGTTCCGCCGCCGGAGCGGGTTCCGCCGCCGGAGGGGACTCCGCGGCGCCGTCACGATCGGCGGCGGCACGGGTGAGCAGGGTGTAGGCGGTACGGGCGGCCGCCGCCGCGACCGCGGCGCCGACCAGCCCCTGCACGGCGGACGCGGAGACGGGGGTCCGGCGGCGGCCGGCGCCCGGACTCTGGAAGGACGGGCCCATCACTCCTCCCCCCGGGCGGCCCTGCGGGCCTCGTCGGTGTCCGGGGACGGCGACGGGGACGGCGAAGGCGAGGCCGACGCCCGGGGCTCGGGCAGCGGGTCCGGCATGAACCCGCGCACCCCCTCGCCCACGCCGTAGGCGGCGCCGTCGCCGTCGACGTCCTCGGCCAGCGCCAGCACCGCCACGATGTCGCCCATCGGGCGGCCCGCCATGTCCACGGTCGCGAAACCCGCCTCCGAGGCCCGGGCCCGGGCGAGCATCCCGTCCCCGTGCGAGGACGGCACGTCCCCCGCCAGCACCAGCCCCTCGACCCGGTCGTGCAGGGCCGAGGAGAACGAGGCCAGCACCGTGTTCTCGGCCTCCCGGTCCTCGCGCCCGGCCTGCTCGGCCGAGGACGGGGCGACCACCACCACCGCGTCGGTCCCGCCCGCGGGCTCCCCGTGCACCGAGATCAGCCCGCCCTCGACGAACGTCTCCAGTGCGGCGGCCGGGTCGTGCCCGCCGTTCCGGCCGCCTTCCTCCCGGTCCTCCCCGTCGCCGTCGCGCTCGGAGGAGCGGGCCAGGGCACGGCCGATCTCGGTGCCCGCCTTCTCGTAGGTCCCCACGCCCTCCAGGGACGCCGGGTCGGCGGAGACCTGGAGCGCCAGCTCGTCGACGAACGCGGTGTTACTCGGATCGACGAACTCCGAGCGGACCTCGATCCGCCCGGAGACCGAGCCGCCCGCCTCCTTCACGCGGTCCTCCAGCGAGGCCGCCGTGTCGGCGTCGGCGCCCGGCGCCTGCACCAGCACCACGTCCAGGCCCCGCAGCCGGTCCTCCAGCAGGTCCCCGGCGGCGGCGTCGGCGAGCTCGTCGGCCCCGGCGTTGACCCGGTCGGCGACGTCGCGCTCGGCGCGCAGGTCCTCGGTCTGGCCCCGCAGCTCGGCGGTCTCGTCCTGCAACGTGTCGAGCAGCGGGTCCTGGAGCATGGTGGTGCCCAGGACGAGCCCCACCGTCAGCGCCAGGAACACCGCGATGATGGACACCAGGTGGTAGCGGAAATCGATCACGTGAACAGCCCCGTCAGCCAGTAGGAGAAGGCGTCCCAGCGCGCCGCGAGGAACGTGAGGTAGACCTGCCCGGCCGGTGAGCTGTAGGCGGCGACCACGATGGTCAGCAGGCTGGCCGCGACCAGCCCGAGCAGCGCCCAGGGGGAGATCCGCGAACGGTACAGGCGGCTCACGCCCTTGGCGTCCACGAGCTTGCCGCCCACCCGGAGCCGGGTGAGGAAGGTGCTGGCCATCCCCGACCGCCCCTTGTCGAGGAACTCCTCCAGGGTGGCGTGCGTGCCCACCGCCACGATGAGGGAGGCCCCGGCACCGTCGGCGAGCATCATCGCCACGTCCTCGCTGGTGCCGGTCGCGGGGAAGACCACGGCCGGGTAGCCCAGGTCGGTCAGGCGCTGGAGCCCGGGGGCCCGCCCGTCCCGGTAGGCGTGCACGACCAGCTCGGCGCCGCTGGCCAGTGCCCGGTCCGACACCGAGTCGAAGTCCCCGACGATGATGTCGGGCCGGTACCCGCCCTCCATGACCGCGTCGGCCCCGCCGTCCACGGCGATGATCACCGGCCGGAACTCGCGGATGTAGGGCCGCAGCGCGGCGATGTCCTCCCGGTAGTGGTAGCCGCGCACGACGATCAGGACGTGGCGGCCCTCCATCTCCGTGGAGATCTCGGGGATGCCGATGCCGTCCAGCAGCAGGTCGCGCTCGTGCTGGAGGTAGGCCATGGTGTTGGCCGCGAACGCCTCCAGCTGGGTGGCCAGCCCGGCGCGGGCCTCGGCCATGGCGGCGGCGACCGTCTCGGGGGTCTGCACGGTCCCCTTGGCGACGGGTTCCCCGCCCCGGTAGAGCACCCCGCCCTCCAGGCGCAGAGGCTCGCCGTCGCGGACCCGGGTGAACACCTCGGGGTCGACGTCGTCGACCAGCGGGATGCCCGCCTGGGTGATGAGTTCCGGGCCCTGGTTGGGATAGCGGCCCGAGATGCTCCGGGCGACGTTGAGGACCGCCGACACCCCGCACCCGACCAGCGCCTCGGCACTGACGCGGTCCAGGTCGACGTGGTCGATGACCGCGATGTCGCCGGGGCGCAGGCGCTTGGTCAGGTTCTTGGTGCGCCGGTCCGAGCGCACGGGAGCGACCAGCCCGGAGGGAGAGTCCGCCCGGGTCCGGCGGAACCGCATGACTGTGGCGCTGAGCGCGTCCGATACCTTCATCGCTGGCATACTGTCAGAACTCGCCTACGCAGAGTCATAACAGCGTGGTGGTCGGCGTGTTCGGTCATCGGCGCCCATGGCGCCGCACTCCGGCACCTACCCGGCTCGGGGCGACTCACCCATCACATGCCACGGCGGACCCGCCGGGGAGACCCTCAGGCCGCCGGGTAGGCGCGCTCCGGATCGGCGTTGACCAGCAGTTCCTCGGCGTGCGCCCGGCCCAGCTCGGAATCCTCCAGACCCGCGAGCATCCGCGACAGCTCGCGCACCCGGCCGCCCCGGTCCAGGCGCAGCACACCGCTCTCGGTGACCAGCCCGTCGGTGGACTTCTCGACCACCAGGTGGGCGTCGGCGAACGCCGCCACCTGCGGCAGGTGGGTGACCACGATGACCTGGGACCGGCGCGCCAGGCGCGCCAGGCGGCGGCCGATCTCGACCGCGGCCTTGCCGCCCACACCCGCGTCGACCTCGTCGAACACGAAGGTCGGCACCGGGTCCGCGCCCGCGAACACGACCTCGATCGCCAGCATCACCCGGGACAGCTCACCGCCCGAGGCGCCCTTGTGCAGCGGCAGCGGCCGGGCGCTGGGGTGCGGTGCCAGCAGCAGCTCCACCTCGTCGCGCCCGTGGGACCCGAAGTCCTCCCCCGTGGTGATCCGCACGCTCACCCGCGCGTGCGGCATCGCCAGCGCGGTCAGCTCCTCGGTGACCGCCGCGCCGAACCGCTCGGCCGCCTCGGTGCGGATCCGGGTGAGCTCGCCCGCCCAGTGGTCCATCCGCCCGTACAGCTCCTCGGCCTCGGCCCGCAGCTCCTCGATGCGCTCGTCGTCGCCCTCCAGGGACGCCAGCCGCTTGGCCGCGTCCTCGGCCCAGGCCAGGATGTCGTCCGCGGTCTCGCCGTACTTGCGCGAGAGCGAGGTGAGCAGCGCCCGCCGCTCCTGCACGTGCGCCAGCCGGGCCGGGTCGGCGTCCACCGACTCGGCGTAGGAGGCCAGCTCCGTGGCCGCGTCGGTCAGGATGTAGGACGCCTCGTCCAGCCGCTCGCCGATCGCCGCCAGCTCCGGGTCGTGCTCGCGCACCGCCGCCACCGCCTGGCGGGCCGCCGACAGCAGCGCCGACACGTCCACCTCCACGTCGGAGGCCGGGTCGCCCACCAGCGCCTCGTGCGCGGTGGTGGCCGCCACCCGCAGCCCGTCGGCGTGCGCCAGCCGGGTCTCCTCCGCCAGCAGCTCGGCGTCCTCGCCCGAGACCGGCTGGGCCGCGGCGATCTCCTCCACCCCGAACCGGAGCATGTCCGCCTCCTGGGCGCGCTCGCGCGCCCGCTCGGTCAGCTCCATCAGCTCCTCCGACACCTCGCGGTGCCGCCGGTGGGCCGCCGTGTACTGCTTCAAGGCCTTGCCCAGCTCCTCGCCCGCGAACCGGTCCAGCGACGCGCGCTGGCGGTCGGTGCGCAGCAGCCGCTGCTGGTCGGACTGGCCGTGCACGGCCACCAGGTCGTCGGCCAGGTACGCCAGCAGGCTCACCGGCGCCGACCGGCCGCCCAGCGTCGCCCGGGAGCGGCCCTCGGCGGACACGGTGCGCGCCACGATCAGCACGTCGTCGTCGAGCTCGCCGCCGGCCTCCGAGACCCGCTCGGCCACCCGGCCCTCGCGCGGGACCGTCAGCCGGCCCTCGACCAGCGCCCGGTCGGCGCCGGGCCGGACCCGCTGGGGGTCGGCGCGACCGCCGAAGAGCAGTCCCAGCCCGGTGACGACCATGGTCTTACCCGCGCCGGTCTCACCGGTGACGACCGTCAACCCCGGTGACAACTCCAACACGGCGTCGTCGATGACCCCGAGTCCCTGGATGCGGACTTCTTCGAGCACCGAACCCTCTCCTGATCGTCGGCCACACTGTCTTGACGTTCTCCCGCGCCTCCCGGACGGCGCACCCGCGCGGGTGCGCACGCGGTCAGCGGCCCTGCTCCCGGCGGCCGCGCCACCCCGCCACGGGGAGGCCGAACTTGGCCACCAGCCGGTCGGTGAACGGCGCCCGGTGCAGCCGGGCCAACCGGACCGGCGTATCGGCACGGGTGATCTCGATCCGTGCCCCGGCGGGCAATTCGACCATACGCCGTCCATCGCACCAGAGCACGCCCGGCGCCGTGTCCGGCAGCACCTCCAGCGCCACCGTCGCCCGCGGGCCCACCACCAGCGGCCGGGCGAACAGCGCGTGCGCGCTCAACGGCACCACCAGCAGGGCTTCCACATCCGGCCACACCACCGGGCCGCCCGCGGAGAAGGCGTGCGCCGTCGACCCCGTCGGTGTGGCGCACACCACCCCGTCGCACGCCCACCGCGACAGCGGGCGGCCGTCGACCTCCAGGACCGCCTCGACGATCCGCCGCGACTCGCCCTTCTCCAAGGTGGCGTCGTTGAGCGCCCACGTGCGCACCGAGGGGACCCCGTCGGCACGGCCGCCGTTGAACACGGCCACGTCCAGGGTCATCCGCTCCTCGACGTCGTAGTTGTGCTCCACGACGCTGCGGACGGTCGCGCCCAGGTCCTCGCGCTCGGCCTCGGCCAGGAACCCGACGTGCCCCAGGTTCACGCCCAGCAGCGGGGCGCCCGCGGGCCGGGCCAGCTCGGCCGCCCGCAGCAGCGTGCCGTCGCCGCCCAGCACCATGACCAGCTCCACGCCCTCGGCCGCGGACTCCGGTTCGACGACCTCGATCGGGGACAGGACACAGCCCGCCTCGGCGAGCTCGTCCACCTCGTCCTTGAGCATGCGCACGGTCAGCCCGGCGCTGCTGAGGCTCTCGTGGACCAGCCGTGCGCTGCGCACCGCCGCGGGCCGACCGGTGTGGGCCAGCAGGAGAACGCCGCGTCCGCCGGTCCTGGTCATCGTCGTCCCCTTACGTCCACTCCCCGAAGGGGAGTTCGAATGCGGGCCGGGGAGCCTGTGCGCCCACCCGGCCGGGTCACGTTACCGGACCCGTGCGACAGGGTGCCACGCCCTAGGCCGGCCCCTCCGCCACCGCCCGCTCCAGCCGGGCCGCGTCCAGCGCCGGGGCGCCCGAGCGCAGCCACAGGAAGTACTCGACGTTGCCCGAGGGACCGGGCAGAGGGCTGGCCGCCACGTCGACCGTGCCCAGGCCCAGGGTGAGGGCGTGGGCGGCCACGTCGGCCACGGCCTCGGCGCGCAGCTCGGGCTCGCGCACCACGCCGCCCGCGCCCACCCGGTCCTTGCCGACCTCGAACTGGGGCTTGACCATCATGGCGAAGTCGGCCCCGGGGGCGACCGCGTCCCGCAGCGGCCCCAGCACCAGCTTCAGGGAGATGAACGACAGGTCGCCCACCACCAGGTCCGGGCGCGGCTCGCCGACCATCTCCGGGGTGAGCTCGCGGACGTTGACCCGCTCCATGACCCGCACCCGGTCGTTGCTGCGCAGCGACCACGCCAGCTGGCCGTAGCCCACGTCCACGGCGGTCACGTGGGCCGCGCCCCGGCGCAGCAGCACGTCGGTGAACCCGCCGGTGGAGGCGCCCGCGTCCAGGGCCCGCCGGTCGGCCACGTCCAGGGAGAACGCGTCGAGGGCCCCGATGAGCTTGTGCGCCCCGCGGGACACGTAGGGGGGCTCGTCGGAAGGAGTGCGCACCACGATGGGCTGGTCCTGTCCGACCTGGGTGGCCGGCTTGGAGGCCACGATCCCGGCCACCTTGACCAGGCCCCCCTCGATGATCTCGGCCGCGTGGCCGCGTGAGCGTGCGTGCCCGCGGCGGACCAGTTCCGCGTCGAGCCGAGTACGTTTCGCCATGATCACCTAGGATACCGGCGGCTGCGGCGCCGGCTCCTGGTCCAGGGCCCCCAGCACCGCCGACAGCTCGCGGTGCAGGGAGTCGAAGACCTCCACGTGCTCGGCGGTGGGCAGGCCCGACAGCCCCTCCAGGCGCTCCCGGGTGCCCTCCAGGGTCCGGGCGGCCAGCTCCTCGGCCTGTTCCTTGGGATTCATCGCCCCTCCGGTATCGACGGTCCGCGGCGGCCCCGACTTCTGGGCGGCCCTACTTCTTGGTGGCGCTGCGGGACTTGGTGGTGCGCTTGGCCGCGCCCGCCCGCGTCCGGCCGCCCTTGGCCGCGGGCTTGGCCGCCCCGGCCTTGGCGGCGGGCTTCTTCGCGGCGGCCGCCCCGGCCTCCTCCGCGTCCTCGTCAGCGCCCTCGTCCGTGCCGTCCTCCCGGGCGGGCTCGGCCGCCGCGGCCCCGTCGGGGGACTCGGCGGCCACGGGGCTCTCGGGGGCCTCGGGGGCCTCCGGGGCGTCCTGTCCGGCGGCCCCGTCCGGGGCGGGATCCGCCACGGCGGCCGCCACCGCGGCGACGGCGGCCGCGGGCACCTCCTCGACCTCCACGGCCCGCACCTCCACCGCCGGGACCGAGGGCACCCGCTCCCGACCCGACCGGGCCGCCAGCCGCCGCTCCAGCTCCGCCACGCGGCGCACCAGGCGCTCGTGCTCGGAGCGCGGCACCACGTCCATCCGCTCCAGGCGGTGCTCCACCTCCGAGCGCACCAGCTCCGCCAGCGCCTCCCGGTTGGCCCGGCTGGTCTCCAGCAGCTCCCCCGCCAGCGCCTGGATGGTCCGCCCCACCCGCGGCGGGGTGCCACCCGGCTCCTGCTCCGCCGCCGGCGCGCCCGCCCCGCCCGCCCGCAGCAGGACCTTGGCCGCGGCCACCGCCTCCTTGCGGGACAGCTCGGTGAGACCACTGGCGGCATCCAGATACGTGCGCACCGCGTCGACGACCATGATTCGCGTACTCCTTGACGGACAGAACACCGGAAGGGGGAACGGCACCGGAAAACGGAAGGGCACCGTGGGCGGGGGGTTGCGCGCACAACGCTACCCGGGCGGCACGGCCCCTGCCACGCGAAACCGGGAGGTCGTCCCCTTCGTCCCTTTGCCCGGACGGCGCCGCCGCCCCGGCGCCCCGTGCCGCATACGGCATCATGTGCCCATGAACAGCATCGACGCATGCCTGGAGGGCATCGAGAAGCTCAACGAGCGGATCCTCGCCGAACCCGAGGCCGAACGCCGCCGGGTCATCGTCGAGCGCTCTGTCAGCGTGCTCGTCCCCGACCTGGGCACCGTGTTCGACATGCGGCTGACCGCCGACGGCCTCAGCGACATCACCCACCGCCCCCAGGACGCCCCGGCGCCCCGGGCCCAGGTGCACATCACCGTCGGCAGCGACGACCTCGTCGACCTCGCCGACGGGCGGCTGGACCCGGCCCGCGCCCTCCTGACCCGCCGGGTCAGGGTCGACGCCAGCATGGGCGACCTGCTGCGCATGCGCAAACTCCTGTGACCGGGCGGTACCTTGCTGGGATGCCACGCCAACCTCTCGGGCTGGAACCCTTCCGCGGTCTGCGCTACACCGACGGAGACCTCGACCGGTTCATCGACGGGGGATTCGACCTCGCCCGTCTGCTGGCCCCGCCCTACGACGTGCCCGACGCCGAGGAGGCGCGGGCCCTGCAACGGTCCGACCCGCACAACGCCGCCCGGGTCACCCTGCCCTTCGAGCTCAGCCGCGCCAGCGCCGACGGCACCGAAGGGGCGATCCCCCGCCGGTACCGCGCCGCCGCCGCGCTGCTGCACGACTGGGTCGCCACCGGCGTGCTCTCCCCCGACCCCCGCCCGGCCCTGTACGTGTACGAGCAGGTCACCGCGGACGGCCGCCGCCAGCGCGGGCTGATCGGCAACCTGCGCCTGCCCGACGAGGGCTCCGAATCCGCCGTCCTGCCCCACGAGGACGTGGCCGACGCGCCCGTGCACGACCGGTTCACCCTCATGGGGGTCGCCCGGGCCAACCTCGAACCCATCTTCCTGCTGTACCGCGGCGCGGGCGGCGCCGCCTCCGCCGTCACCGAGGCCGTCGCCGACCCGCCCCTGGTGGAGGCCCGCACCCGCGACGGCTCCGAGCACCGCCTGTGGGCGGTCACCGACCACGCCGACCACGCCCGGGTGTCCGCCGACCTGGCCGGCCGGTCCGCGCTCATCGCCGACGGCCACCACCGCTACGCCGCCTACCGCCGCCTGCACGCCGCCCACGGCGACCCCGGCTGGCGGTACGGGCTGGCCCTGCTCGTGGACAGCGACACCCACCCGCCCCGCCTGGGCGCCATCCACCGGGTCCTGCCGGGCCTGCGCCCGGAGGAGGCCGTGGCGGCCGCCCGCTCCGTCGCCGCGGTCGAGGCCGTGGACGGGGTGTCCGCCCGCGTGTACGAGGGGGTGGAGGGCCCCGCGCTGGTGCTGGCCTCCCCCGACGGCGAGGCCCACCTGGTGCACGGCTTCGACGACGACGCCCTGGCCCGGGCCATGCCCGGCCGCTCCGAGCAGTGGCGGCGCCTGCCCACCGCGGCCCTGCACGAGGTCCTGCTGCCGCTGTGGGGCGTCTCCGAGGAGGCGGTGCGCATGGTCCACGACGACCCCGGCGAGGCGGTGGCCGCCGCCCACCACGAGAAGGGCACCGCGGTGATCGTGCCCGCCCTGGACGTCCACCTGGTCTACGAGATCGCCGGGCAGGGCGAGCTCACCCCGCGCAAGTCCACCTCGTTCGGGCCCAAGCCGCGCACCGGGCTGGTCATGCGCCTGGTCGAGCCGTCGCCCCGGTACCGCTGAGCTCCCGCTCCGGGTCCTGGCCGCGGTGCGCCGCCAGGGCCCGCAGGCGCACCGCCCACACCACGGCGAGCGCCGTCGCCGCCGCGACCAGCAGCACCACCACGGACGGCACCGTGTACAGGGTCTGCACCCACGTGGCGTCGCGACCGCCCGCCAGCGGCGAGATCAGCCGGTGCGGGGCCAGGGCCGCGGCCACCACAGCGGCCGACCCCACCGCCCCGAGCACGCGCCGCCACCGGCGCCCGTCCCGCGCCCACACCCCGGCCCGGCGCACCCCGCGCACCGCCCCGGCGGCCACGGCCGCCACCGCGGCGACGCACACCAGGTCCAGCGCCAGCAGCCACGGCGCCGAGGAGCCGGTCGGCCCCTCCCCCTCGGCCAGGGCCACCAGGTTCCACAGCAGGGCGGAGGCGTCGCCCGCGCCCAGGCCGGTGTTGGCCATCACCGCAATCCCCACCCCGCTCTCCGGCAGCAGGGCCTGGTGGGCGGTGTAGGTGAACTGGATGCCGCCGTGCACCAGCAGCGGCGCGCCCCCGCCGGTCTCCTCCACCTGCCAGCCCAGGCCGGAGTCGGCCGCCGGGCCCGTGCCGCCCGCGGCGGCGTGCGTCAGCGCCACCGCGTCCGCGGGCACCCCCGCGCCCCCGTCGGCGGTACGGCCGCCGGTGTTCTGGGAGACCAGCCACCGCGCCATGTCGTCGGCCGTGGACACCATGCCGCCGCTGCCGTTGAAGTAGCCCTGCGGCTCCGGCAGGGCCCGGGCGCCGCCCAGCACCGCCACGTGCCCGGGGGCGACCCCGGCCGCGAACACGTCCCGCGCGGTGTCCACCGTGACCGTGTCGGCCATCCCCAGCGGGAGCAGCACCCGCTCGCGCAGCACGTCCGCGAACGGCTCGCCCTCCATCACCTCCACCATGCGGGCCGCGACGTGGTAGTTCGGATTGTGGTAGTTGCGCTCGGCCCCGGGGTCGGCCACCATCCCGGCGCCGGCCAGCCGCGCCACCGCGCCCTCCAGGTCCGCCGGGGTCGGCTCGCTCTTCTCCCGGAACCCGCGGTCGGACATGCCGGAGGTGTGCGTGAGCAGCTGCCGCACGGTGATCCGCGCACCGCGCGGGTCGTCCACCGCGAACTCCGGCAGGTGCTCGACCACGGGGTCGTCCAGGTCCAGCCTCCCCTCCTCCACCAGCGACGCCACCACGAGGGCGGTGAACGCCTTGCTCACCGACGCCATCCCCATCGGGGTGTCGGCGCCCACCGGCTCCCCGCGGGAATCGACCCCGTACCCGGCCGCCCGCACCACCTCGCTCCCCCGCGTCACCGCGACCGCCACCCCGGGCAGCGGCGCGTCCTCCAGGTAGGCCTCCACCCGTGCGTCCACCGCAGCGGCCGTGAGACCATCCACGGGCGCGGCCGCCGCCGCGGGCGCCGCCCACGACAGGACCGCCGCCACCGCCAGAGCCGCCGCCGACATCGTTCTCATCACCATGGCGCCATGCTCCCGGCCGGCCCGCTCCGCGCACCACGGTGCCGACCGCACACCCACCCTGCGGTACACCCCACCCCGAGGAGGAGACCCGCCCCATGACCGCCGCGCCCGAACCCGCGCAGGACGCGCCGCGCACCCGCGCCTCCCTCGCCCGCGACCTGGCCGGCCTGGGGCTGCGTCCCGGGGAGACCGTCCTGCTCCACTCCTCCCTCTCCGCCCTGGGCTGGGTGTGCGGCGGCGCCCAGGCCGTCGTCCAGGCGCTCCTGGACACCCTGGGTCCCACCGGCACCCTCGTGGTGCCCACCCAGACGATGGACAACAGCGACCCGTCCCAGTGGCGCAACCCGCCGGTGCCCGAGTCCTGGTGGCCGACCATCCGCGACCACACGCCGGGCTTCGACCCGCACGCCACCCCCAGCGCGCACATGGGACGAATCCCCGAGCTGGTGCGCACCCTCCCGGGGGCCGTGCGCAGCCCGCACCCGCAGACCTCCTTCGCCGCCGTGGGCCCGCGCGCCCACGCCCTGCTGGACCACCACCCCCTCGCCTGCCGCCTGGGCGACGAGTCGCCGCTGGGCCGCCTGCTGGACGCCCGCCTCCTGCTGCTGGGCACCGGCTACGACTCGTGCACCGCCTTCCACCTCGCCGAGTACCGGGTGCCCGCGCCCCGCACCGAACCGGTGGGCTGCGCGGTCGCCACCCCCGACGGCGGCCGCGCCTGGGCCGCCTTCACCGACACCGCCCTGGACTCCGACGACTTCCCCGCCCTGGGCGAGGCGTTCGAGGCCACCGGAGCCGTCACCACGGGCCCGGCCGGCTCGGCCACCGCACGCCTCTTCCCGGTCGCCGACGCCGTCGCCTTCGCCACCTCCTGGCTCACCGCCCACCGCCCCATCGCCTGACACCCCCGCCCGCCGCCGCACGTCCCCCGCCGCCCCGAAGACGCCCCGGCCTCCGGTCGACGGGCCCCTGCCGGCCGACGAGCACCCGCCCCCGGCCGCCCCCCGACTCGCACCTCCGCCCCAAGGGCCGCAACGACCGGGAACGGCCCGCCCCCGCCCAGCAGGCCCCACCGAGCCGGTACAGGCGCGGCGCCCCGGCCGACCACCGGTCCGGCACCCCGCTTCCGGGACCGGGAACGCCCCGCCCTCCGGCCGACGGGCCCCGGCCAGGGCGGCGAGGGCGCGGCATCTCAGCGGGCCCCGGAGGCGGTGTCTCCGGGGTGGGGCCGGTCCGGGGCGCTGCGACGGACGGCACACCGGGTGGGGAGGCCCGCGGCCCCACCGGCCGGGGACCGCGTCATACCCTGGAGGGCGTCCGCCACCGCCGCAAGGAACGGGTCCGCCATGCCCCTGCTCGCCGCCGAGCGCCCCCTGAGCACGATCCACGACGCGATGCTCCTGGACCTGGACGGGGTCGTCTACATCGGCCCGAGCGCGGTGCCGGCCGCCCCCGAGGCGATCGACAAGGCACGGGCCGCGGGGGCGCGGGTGGCCTACGTGACCAACAACGCCGGACGCACCCCGGCCCGCATCGCCGAACACCTCACCCACCTGGGCATCAACGCCACCCCGCAGGACGTGGTGACCTCCGCCGAGGCGGCCGCCCGGCTGGTCGCCGAACGCCACCCGGCCGGCTCGGAGGTCCTGGTGGTCGGCGACACCGGGCTGCGCCAGGCGGTGCGCCGCATGGGGCTCGTCCCGGTCACCATCGCCACCGACTCCGTGGTCGCCGTGGTGCAGGGCTACTCCCGCTCCGTGACCCGGGACCTCCTCGACCAGGGCACGCTGGCGGTGTCGCGCGGCGCCCTCTACGTCGCCAGCAACGCCGACGCCACCGCCCCCACCGAATGGGGTGTCACCCCGGCCAACGGGTCCTTCGTCCGGGTGATCGCGCACGCCACCGGAGTGGAGCCGATCATCGCGGGCAAGCCCATGCGCCCCCTCCACGAGGAGGGCATCCGGCGCACGGGGGCCCGCGACCCGCTCATCGTCGGCGACCGCCTGGACACCGACATCGAGGGCGCGATCGTGCACGGCGCCGCGGGCCTGCTGGTGCTGTCGGGGGTGACCACCCCGCTGGACCTGCTCGCCGCCCCGGAGCACCGGCGGCCCAACTACCTGTCCTGGGACGTGTCGGGCATGAACGACACCCACCCGGGCGTCGACGCCTTCCACGGCGGCACCCGCTGCGGGGGCTGGACGGCGACCCACACCCCCGACGGCCCGCTCCTGGAGGGCTCCGGCGACCGCCTCGACGGCCTGCGCGCCCTGTGCGAGGCCGTGTGGGCGAACCCGGCGGTGGACCCGGCCGGCCCGGCCGCACGCGCCGCCCTGG
The DNA here is from genome assembly GCF_040614155.1 of Nocardiopsis sp. NPDC006139. Lineage (NCBI taxonomy): Bacteria > Bacillati > Actinomycetota > Actinomycetes > Streptosporangiales > Nocardiopsidaceae > Nocardiopsis > Nocardiopsis sp. NPDC006139. Next base: position 11,860 of record NZ_JBEXTT010000031.1, on the reverse strand, counting down.
CCGCCCTGGGCTGGTGAACCGGGCCGGGGCACCGCCCACCCGGGCCTGAACGCCTCCCCGTACGGCGACCTCCGCGGCACCCTCGCGCACCCCCGCCCGCCGTACCGGGCCGGGGCGCCGGACAGGACTCCCGCCGCACGGACCGCTCCCGTCCCGGGTCCGTGGACGCGGGCCGCGGCGGCACACGGGACCCCGCCCCCGGGCCGGGCGCCCACCGCCCCCGGCCCCGCCCCGGCGAGGCGGTCCGCTCCCGTACCGGACACGCCGGGTCCATGCCGGACCGGCGCCGCACCCGGCGTCCGGGGTCCGGCACGGCCGCCGACACCGGCCGCGGTGCGGGCCAGGGGGCGAGCCAGGGCGGCGAGGACCCGTACCAGCACCGCTCCGAGGAGACGCACCGGGCGGCGCGCCGCGCGGGCGGTCATCGCCCGGCCCCTTCCCCCGTCGCGCGCGGGAACGCGGCGGCGGGGAGGTCCCCGTCGGCCGGCCGCGAGCGGCGCACCAGCGCCACGGTCCGCGCCTCCACCTCGCACGTACTGCGCTCCTCCGCCCGCCCGTGCCAGAACCGGCGGCGCAGCGCCCCCGTCACCCGGACGACGTCGCCCAGCCGCCACTCCCCCAGCTCCGGATGCAGCCCGGGGTCGAAGCCGACGCAGTAGACCGCGTCGGAGCGGCGCCCCGACACCCCCTCGCGCGGGGGCCTGGCCATGCACATCCGCCAGCTGGCCAGGCGGTTCCCGTTCGCCATCTCCCGGAACACCGGCTCGGCGGTGATGCGCCCCACCAGCAGCACCTCGTTGCGGTGCCCGCCGTCCCGGCCGGGGTCCTCCCCCGGGTCCGTGCCCCGCGCCGCCCGTGCTCCCCGCCCCGCGCTCCGCAGACCGTTCTCCCGCATGCGTCGTCCTTCCCGAAGACCCTGTGGCACCGGCGTGGACCAGCGGGCGGCACGACGGCCGGCACGTGTGCCCCCACCTTCAGGATCACCGGGGCCGACCGGCGGCGAAAGGGCTTCGCCCCGCCTGTGGACAACCCTCCGGAACGGGGTCGTCCGATGATCCCGCCCCCGGTCGGGACGCACACCGCCCCCGTGTCCTAGAGTCGGATTCGGATGCGGTTCCTCCCGGAACCCACGACGACCACAGGGAACAGGGGTGCCTGCCGTGCACGACGACGTGGACGTGAGCCGCCTGCCCGAGGGGGTCACCCCCCTGGGCGACGACATCTTCGCCATCGACACGATGCTCGCCGGATATCCGGGCATCGTGTCCAGCTACCTCATCCGCTCCGAGCGCCCCTGCATCGTCGAGGTCGGCACCGCCGGTTCGGCCCGGGTCCTGCACGACGCCGTCACCGCCATGGGCCTGGCCCCCGCCGACCTGGCCACCATCGTCGTCACCCACATCCACCTCGACCACGCGGGCGGCACCGGCGACATGGCCGCCCTCTTCCCCAACGCCGAGATCGTCGTCCACGAGCGCGGCGCCCGCCACCTCGCCGACCCCAGCCGCCTCATGCGCAGCGCCGCCATGGTCTGGGGCGACCGCCTCGACACCCTGTTCGGGCAGATGCACCCCACCGAGGCGCGGCGCATCCGCTCCGTCGCCGAGACCGGCGAGATCGACCTGGGCGGCGGCCGCAGGCTCGTCACCCACTACGCCCCCGGGCACGCCAAGCACCACATGGGCCTGGTCGACACCCTCACCGGCGACCTGTACGTCGGCGACGCCCTGGGCGTCTACAACCAGCTCACCGGCGACGTCCGCCCGGCCACCCCGCCGCCGGACTTCGACATGCAGGCGTGCCTGAGCACCCTGCGGCTGTTCTCCGACATCGACGCCCAGCGCCTGATGTTCTCCCACTTCGGAGCGGTCGACACGGTCGCCGAGACCATCGACCGCGCCCGGTCCGAGCTGCACCTGTGGGTGGAGACGGTCCGCGAGTCGCACGGTTCGGCCGGCGACCTCGACCACGCCATCGCCATGGTGCGCGACAAGGTCATCAGCCGGTACAAGCCGCTGCCCCCGGACGCCTCCCCGGAGTCCGCCGCCGTCCTGGACATCCTCAGCGGCGCCGAGGCCAACGTGTCGGGCATCGTGCACTGGCTCGACCGGCTCGAACAGGAACGCGCCGAGGCCGAGCGCAAGGAACGCGAAGAACAGGGCTGAGCGCGCCGGGGCCGGCTCGGTGCGACGGCACGGCGGTGTGAGGGGCGGGGATGGCGGGGGTCCGCCCCCTCACACGGCCCCTGCACCGTGGCGCCCGGACGGGTGACGGCACGTCACGGGCCGGAGCGGGAGAAGTCACGGGGAACGGTGACGCGTCCACGGACGCGTTCACACCGGCGGAGAGGGTCCGGGCCGGCTCCGGCGGGGAGCGCGGAAAGGCCCGGAAAACCATGTGCGGGGGTGACCCGGGCCACCTAGGCTCACCGCATGACGCTCCAGATCCGGCCGATGGAAACCGAGGACGTCCCCGCCGTCCTCCCGTTCCTGCGCGCCCACCACCCCTACCGTGTCCTCACGGAGAAGGCCGTGCGCTGGCGCATGGCGAACCCCACCCCCCATTCGACGGACCTCCCGATCGTGGCGACCGACGGCGACGGCGGGATCGTGGGGTTCACCCGGTCCCTGCTCACCCGCCCGGAGGGGCGCGACCCGCACGGCCTGACCTTCCTCACCGCGGTCGCGGAGCGGTACCGCGGCGGCGACCTGGCCGCCCGCCTCCTCACCGCGTCCGAGGAGTCCCTGGTGGAACGCGGCGCCCGCACCCTGCGCACCGAGGTCGCCGAGGAGCCGGTCCAGGCGGGCGGCCCGCTGCTCCACGGGGTCGCCCTCGACCACGGGTACGCGGAGGAGGAGACCCATCACATCCTGGGCCTGGACCTGTCCCTGCTGCCCCCGGCGCCGGAACCGCCCGCGGGCGTGGAACTGCGGACGTTCCGGGAGTACGCCGACGACCCCCGGCCGGTCTACGAGCTCGACCGGCTGGCCAGCGAGGACGAACCCGGTGCCGTGCCGAGCGTCGGCTTCATGACCTTCGAGGACTGGGTGAACGGGCCCTGGAACCACCCGCTCACCGACCTCGACCTGAGCCTGGTCTTCCTGCACGAGGGCACCCCCGCGGGCATCACCTGCTACGCCTCCGACCGCAGGAGCCGCATGGAGTCGTCGATGACGGGGACCCTGCGCGAGTACCGGGGGCGCGGGCTGGCCGGATACGCCAAGCATGTCGCCCTGCTGCGGGCGCGCGAACAGGGGTTCACCCACGCCGCCACCGGAAACCACGAGAACAACGCGCCCATGCTGGCCATCAACGCCCGGCTCGGCTACGCGCTGCTGGGCAAGGAGACCGGTTACGTCAAACCCGTCGTCTGACCGGCCCCCTCAGGGGCGGGCGCCGGGCAGGTCCAGCGCCCGCAGCAGGTGGGCGTAGAGGCCGTCGGCCCACGACAGGCTCTCCTCCGGGGGCAGGACGTCGAACTCCCGCACCTCGACCGTCTCGAACTCGCCGCTGAGAGGGGCCGTCTCCAGGACGGGGGCGTGGGTGACGACCGTGACGTGCCCGTCGGCGAGCACGTAGTACCCGGCGACCTCCACCGCGCCCAGGGTCGCCCCGGCCTCCTCTGCCGCCTCCCGCCGGGCGGTGTCCACGACGCCCTCCCCGGCCTCGGCGTGCCCGCCGGGGAACTCCCACGCGCGCCGCCGGTTGCGCACCATCAGCGCCCGGCCGCCCCGGTGGGTCAGGCACACCACGGAGTCGTACGCCGGGGGAAGGACTCCCAGACGCACGACGGCGCCGCCGAGCGGTCCACGACCGCCCGGCGGCGCCAGGGGATCCGGGGTCAGTCGCGCTCCCGGTCCCGCGGGGCGTCGGCCCCGTCGTCCTTCACTGCCTCGGGCGCGGCGTCGGACTCGTCGGCGGAGTCGTCCTCGGGCTCGTCGGCGTCGCGGACACCGTCCTCGAAGTCCCCGTCCTCGTCCTCGAAGTCCTCAGGCTCGCCGGCCCGGGAGTCGTCCTCGGCCTCGTCCTCGTCTTCGAGGGCGGGATCGGCCGGACGGGCCTCCCGCGGGGCCTGCGGCTCCGCGAAGTCCTGTTCCTCGAAGTCCTGCTCCTCGGCGTCGGTCCAGATGATGCCGTCCTCCGGGTCGACGTCGACCAGCTCGACACCCTCCAGCACGGCCAGGCGCTCATCGGCGTCGGTCACCCCGTCGCTGTCCACGGCGGAGGCGCGCGAGAAGTACTCGCGGGCGTCCTCCTCGCGGCCCAGCTCCTCCAGGACGTCGGCGTAGGCGTAGAACAGGCGCGCGATCCACGGCCGGGCGCGGCGCTCCTTCAGCTCGGGAACCTGGAGCTCGGCCAGGGCGCCCTTGATGTCGCCCATGTCCCGCCGGGCGCCGGCGGCCACGATGCGCAGCTCGATGCGCTCGGCGGCGTCCAGCTGCTCGCCGGCCGGGTCCCCGGTGATCTCCAGAGCCCGCTCGGGGCGGCCCAGGCCGCGCTCGCAGTCGGCCATGATCGCCAGGAAGTTGTCACGGCCGCTCATGCGGCGCGCGGCACGCAGGTCGGAGAGGGCCTCCTGCCACTTGCCCACCGTGTAGGCGGCGACACCGGAGGCCTCCCGGACACCGGGGACCCGGGACGCCTTGCGCCGGGCGTAGGCGGCGTGGGCGTAGGCGCGCTCGGGGTCCTCGTCCACGAGGAGGCCGGCCGCCACGATGTGCTTGCCGACCAGCTCCGCCAGGGACTTGGGCAGCGAGCTGAGGTCGCGCCTGGTGTCGGCGTCGAGCTGGTCGTAGGTCGCCTCTTCGGGAAGCTGGGGAGCGATGTCCGCAGGGTCGCGGTCCTCACGGGGACCGCGACGGTCGTCGCGCCCGCGGTACCCGCCCCGGTCGTCACGGCGGCCACCCCGGTACCCGCCGCCCCGCCGGTCGTCACGGCGGTCGCCCCCGCGGTATCCGCCGCGGTCATCGCCACCGCGGTACCCGCCGCGGTCATCGCCACCGCGGTACCCGCCGCGGTCATCGCGCCGGTCGCGGTCTCCGCGGTAGCCGCCACGGTCGTCGCCGCCACGGTAACCACCACGGTCGTCACGACGGTCCCGGTCACCGCCGCGGTAGCCGCCACGGTAACCACCACGGTCGTCACGACGGTCCCGGTCACCGCCGCGGTAGCCGCCACGGTCGTCCCGGAAACCACCCTCACGACGGTCACCACCGCGGTAACCACCACGGTCGTCACGGCCGCGGTACCCGCCCTCACGGCGGTCGCCACCGCGGTATCCGCCGCGGTCATCGCCACCGCGGTACCCGCCGCGGTCATCGCGCCGGTCGCGGTCTCCGCGGTAGCCGCCACGGTCGTCGCCGCCACGGTAACCACCACGGTCGTCACGACGGTCCCGGTCACCGCCGCGGTAGCCGCCACGGTCGTCCCGGAAACCACCCTCACGACGGTCACCACCGCGGTGACCACCACGGTCGTCACCGCCCCGGTGGACCCCGCGGTCGTCACGGCGGTCGCGGTCGCCCCCACGGTAGCCGCCACGGTCATCGCGCCGGTCGCGGTCCCCGCGGAAGCCGCCGCGGTCATCTCCGCCACGGTAACCACCACGGTCGTCACGGCGGTCGTCGCGGCCGCGGTACCCGCCCTCACGGCGGTCGCCGCCACGGTATCCGCCACGGTCCTCGCCACCGCGGTATCCGCCGCGGTCATCGCGCCGGTCGCGGTCGCCTCTGTAACCGCCGCGGTCGTCGCGGCCCCGGTAACCACCACGGTCCCGGTCCCCGCCGCGGAAACCACCGCTGCGGTCATCACGGCCACGGTCACCCCGGTAGCCGGAACGGGAGCGGGAGTCGTCACCACGTCCCCGACCGTAAGACGCGCCGGAGCGGTCACCACTGTGCTCGTTCGCTCCGGAGTCCTGGCGGTCTCCCGATCGGCTGTCCTCAGTCATCCAACCCGTCCGTCAACAGTCAAAAGCGCTGCCACTGAGCAGTAGCAGCGCGTCAAGTACTCGTGCCCTCCAGCTTACGTCATGGAGTAGATGCGGGCCGCCAAAGTCCAAGTGCTCAAAGTCCCAGCCCAGCGGGAAATACCAGCTCCCGCGGGCCGCCCGAAGCGCCCGCCCGGGCCGGGGTGTGACCGCCGGCCCGGCCCCGCCGGAGGTCGTTCGACGGGGCCGGTTCACGTCCCGGGGTCACTTCCCCGCGAGCGCTCCGACGGCCGCGACCCACTCCGCAGCGGCGAACTCCAGGTGGCCGAGCTCCCGGTGCCGGGTGTCGCGCACGGCCGTGATGGAACCTTCCGAGACCTCGACACAGTCACCCTGGGCCCCGCTGTAGCTGGACTTGTGCCAGGTGTTCTCGTTCACCGCAGTTCTCCTAGGGCCTCAGATATCAGGTTCCGGGACGCCGCGGGAGGCAATGCCCAGATCTGCAGATCTCCGAACACGGCCTGCAGTCTCACCACGGCGTGCTCATCGCTGAGCAGTGTACTGCCCGAGGCATGCTCCACCTCGACCAAAGGTGCTTCCTGCAGGGAGGTCAGCACACGGAACGGCCCCGAGTGCCCGCCATGGTAGGGCGCGTCCACGGGCAGGACCAGGATGCGCACGTCCCGGGAGGAGGAGAGGTCAAGCAGGTGCTGTAGCTGCTCCCGCATCACGTCCGGAGTGCCGACCCGGGAACGGATGACGGCTTCCGAGACGATCGCCAGGAGGCGGGGGTTGCGCAGTTTCCTGAGCATGTCCAACCGGTGGGTGCGCAACTCCACCAGCTTCTCGACTTCTTCATCCGTGTCCTGGGGTCGCCCGTCCCGAAAGATGTGCCGGGCGTACCCTCCCGTCTGAAGCAGTCCGGGGATGAGCAAAGGGCTCCACATCTTGATGTCGGAGGCCCGTTCTTCGGTCTTGACGACTTTACGGTGCCAGTCCGGATCGTCCTCCGTTTGCTTCGTGTCCTCCCAGCGGCGGATGAGTTCGCCGTTCGCACCGAGGGACCTCTCGGCCTCCACGAGGAACGGCCGCTTCGGGGCCCTGTAGGCGCGCTCGTACTTGCTGATGGTGGACATGCCGTACCCGGTCGCCTCTGCCAGGTCGTCGAGTGTGAGCCCGCGCTGCTTGCGCAGCTTCCGTAACTCTCGGCCGAAGCCGACCCATGCGGGGATGATCTTTTCAGCCATGAGTAAATATTTACAGATGAGCTCTACATCCGTGTACGGAATGCCTCGGATTGCGGTCGACATCAGGAAAGCCGTTGAGTTGCCACTGTTCACCGTGAACCATGGGGTGCAGGCGATGGACAGCAACCGATCGGGACTTAACTGCCAAACAGTCCAATTCGGTCAAATTCAGGTGTCCACAAAAAGCCCTGGCGACCGTTTGCTGCGGTCCCCGGGCGGGGTCCCTACCGGATATCGAACTCACCGAGGAGAGACGCAATGAAGTGTATCGCCGGATGGCACGGCCCTCCAGGGGGCGACCGGGAGGCACCGGCCCTGACAGAGGAACGGCCACGGACGCGCCACCTGCGGACAGGCGAACCGGTCACCGTGCACCGACTCGCGTCCGAGGCGAACGCGACCTCCCGTGCGGATCGGAGCACGAGCACCACCGCTGGAACCGCCTTCGCGCTCCACCACCGGGTCAGTCGGTTCGGCGACCTGCTGTCGCCGGAGTTCTCCCCTGATCGCACCGGAGCGGTGCCGCTCCCACCGAGGTCCGAACCGGGCCCGGCTCCGGACCTGGGCCCGGGGCCGGCCCGGTCGAAGCGCCGAAAGCCTCCCAGCATGGGCCGGGTGATCCCGCTGCGGCCGGGCCAGGCCGGGTGGGCCCTGCCCCTGGCCGAAGGGCGCCCCCTGGCCCTGGTGCCGGGGCACGGCCGCCACCACCGGCCCGAGCCCCGGCGGCACCTGTCATTGGAGGAGTACAGCCACCGGTTCCCCAAGCGAATCCCGATCGTGGCCGCGACCAAGGACTCATCCTCGGCCGACACGTCCGGCTCCGCTCCCCCTCCTACTCCGCCCGCCAAGCCGTCACAACGGCTCCGAGCGCGGTGGCGCGCGTCCCGGGTGCGGACCTACGTGTCCCACCCGGGGAGGGACATGGCCCCGCTCTCGCTCGCGGTGCGCGCCTACCTCGAGCGGAAGGTGAAGTGAATGTCCGTCGGTGACATCCGGATCGCGGACCTGTTCGAGGCGATAGGCGACGCTTTGACCCTGCCGCCGGGGACGGCCCCGGCGGACGAGACCGCCCGTCAAGCCCTGCTCGGACACCGCATCGCCGCGGTATGCGCGGCGGTGGACCACGTGCAGGCCACGGGTGATCCGATCCAGGCCCTCGCCCTGCTCGACACACAGGTCGAGGCACATCCGATCGCCTACACCCCACAACCGCAGCGAATCCCGGGAGGTGGCCGATGATGCCGTCGCTATGCGAGCAGACCAGCCTGAACAGCTCCGGCCTCCGCCGCACCTGTGTCCTGGAGGCCGGTCATGCCGGCGAGCACGAGGACCTTGTCGGGTGGAGGTGGGAACCACCCGGGGCCGTGCTCGAACGGCTCCGCTCCACCTGGGGAGGTACGCACAGGATCGCCTGGACCGGGTCCCTGTGGGTGGCGACCCACAAGGACCCGAACGCGGCCTGGCGCACACACGTGGAACCCACACCCGCCCAGTTGGAGGAGCGCCTTCGCCGGCACGCGGACTCTACCGCCACAGGTGTGGGGCGCGGTGGCTCCTCCCTGCCGGGCATGAGCGGGCGTTCACCCGACCGGGAACCCCGGCCATAGCCGTGTCACGCCAGTGGGATGCCCGGCCCGAGGGGTGAGGCGGACTGTGAGGTTTCCAGGACGGTCACCATGTGGGGACGGCGGTCTGTGGTCGCAGTGACGGGTGACTGGTTTCCAAGAGCCCGACCGCTTGGAGGGTACAGCCGCGGAGCGTGGATCCGTCCCCGCGCAGTCGGCGCCCGGCAGACCACCGGAGGGGTGCGTTGGGCGCACGTCCTGGGTGGTGGGGGTGCGCTTTCCGGGGACGGGTCCACGCGAGGCGCGCGCACCCGCACCGCCTGGAAAGGTTGGGGGCGCCGGCGGCGGTGCGGGCGCTCCACGCTGTTGCCTACTCCCGCGGATGACCGCAGTACGGACGGGAGCAGGGGTGAAAGCCGCGCGCACCCGCGGCCCCAGGCCCAGAGGGGTGAGGGGAGGAAGAACCGCCACCTCCGCCCCAGGGGGTGACGGCCGTACATACCCGCGGCCCCGACCACAGACCGGAGGAAGGACCGCGACCTGCGCCCCGGACCGATGGCCGCAACCCGCACTTGCGCTCCTACCTGGAGAAACAACGGGCCGGGTAGGTGATGGAGATGGCCGCTACCGACACCCTCTCCACTCCGCGCGGGGCGATCGCGGTCAAGGAGTCGGCCGCCCTGGTTCCCGGACAGGCCCGGCGAAAACGCTCTGCTGGGGCCGGGGCCAAGGGAGAGCGGCTTTACCACTGGGCTCTCATCGACGATCGCTGTGATGAGTACGGGGCGTGGTTGGTGCTGATGCGCCGCAACCGTACCAATGGTGAGCTGGCGTTCTTCCACTGCTACGCCCCCGAGGCGGTGCCGCTGTCGCGGTTGGTAGCGGTGGCCGGGCGCCGCTGGAGGGTGGAGGAGTCCTTTCAAGGACACGCTGGACGTTGCCACCACCCCAGACAGGCAGTTCAGGAATCATGACAAACCGAAAGTCCAACTGGAGTACCAGAGTCACCGTGCTTCGTCTGTCATCCGGAGCTGCTAGGTATGGGGGACATTCCACCCCCTGAAGGGTTTTCCCATGCCTGTGTTGACCGAGTTCGCGGGTCTGCCCGTGGTCGAGTTCCCTGCCAGTGGCACGGACGAGGAGCGGATCATCCGTGCCCGCGAGCGGGGCGGGGATCCGCACGCTCCCGGCCCTGTGGCCTGGCGGCTGCGGTACGACAGAGAGGAGTGCGAGGAGCACCTCGCCCGTTTCCTGTCCGTGGTGGACACCGAACGGGTGGGTGCGCTGGTCATCGGAGACTGGGAGGCCGCCGCCGGAGGCCAGTACCGGATCGCACGCCTGCTGACCGAGCACGCCCATGCGTTGCCGAACCTGCGTGCGCTCTTCTTCGGCGACATCGACGGCTCGGAGTGCGAGCTGTCCTGGATCGACCAACCCGACCTGGCCCCGCTCGTGGCGGCCTTCCCCCGGCTGGAGGAGCTGGCTGTGAAGGGCGCCGACGGCATAGACGGCGAACTCGGGCTGCTCATCCCCTCGCACGCCTCGCTGCGTTCCCTGACGCTGGAGACCGGTGGCCTGCCGGGCCGGGTCGCGCGTCAGGTGGCGTCGTCGGGGCTGCCCGCGCTAGAGCACCTGGAGCTGTGGCTGGGGATGTCGGACTACGGCTGTGACACCTGGCCGTCGGACCTGGAGTCGGTGCTCTCGGGTGAGGTGTTTCCCCGACTGCGATACCTGGGTGTGCGCAACGCCGAGACGCTGGACGGGTGGCTTCCGGCACTGGCCGACGCACCCGTGCTCAAGCGCCTGGATGTGCTCGACCTGTCGCTGGGCGTCCTCACGGACCGGGGCGGTCAGGTGCTCGTGGACCGGGCCGCGGCCTTCGCTGGTCTGCGCAAGCTCGATCTGCACCACCACTACCTGAGTGAGGAGATGGAGGAGCGGGTGCGGGCCGCGTTCGACGGGTCCGGGGTGGAGGTCGACCTGTCCGACCGGCTGGAGCCCGAATACCACGGGGACGATGACGAGCCCTTCTACTACACCGCCGCGTCCGAGTAGCCGGGACCCCGTCCGCCCTCCCCGGCCCCAGGGGGGTGTCGGGAGGAGAAACCTCCGTCCGCACCCCAACGGGTGACAGCCACAGGTACCCGCGGCCTCGGCCTCGGCCTCGGCCCGGAAGAAGAACCGCAACCTCGCTCCAAGGGGTGAAGGCGACAGGTACCGGGACCTCCGCCACAGAGGGGTGCAGGCCGGCGGTCCCTCCTCCCCTGACCCTCGCGGGCCAGGGCCGCGTGAATGCTCTGCCTTCACCCCCGAGGGGTCGGGAGGGCAATGCCGACAGGGGTTACTACGGCGGGCGGCTGGGGTGACAAGCGAGGTCTGAGCAACAGCCTGTTTCCAGTCGGAGCGTTCTTTCCCTGGACCTGTGGCTGAGCGTGCCGCCTGGCGCCGACCCGTCCCCTGAACCAACCCCCGCCACCCCGGACGTGCACTCAACGCACCCGCCCGGCGGTCTGCCGGACCTCGTACGCGGGGACGGATCGACGCCCGGCCCGGGTCTGTACCTTCCCAAACGGTGACCGGTGGAGCACAACGCTTCTGAGAGAGCGCCCGCAGACCGCCCTTCCCAGATGGTGACCGACCTGGAAACCTCACAGTCCGCCTCACCCCCTGGGGCTGCGGTTGAGTCCCGCTCTACCAAAACCCCCCTGGAGCCCGGCCGAGTCCCGCTCTACCGACACCCCTTGCGGCCCGGGCCGCGTGACGCCCTCCGGCTGTGGCCAAGGCCTCCAGGACAGGCGGAAACCCCTGGGTGTCCGGGACAGAGGAAACCACCCGCCCCGACCCCTTGGAGCCGAAGGAGACGATGCTCCCTCCGGCAACCCCCGAGACCCCGGACAGACCCGCCCCCACCCCACACAGCATTGAAAAGGGAACAAACGGAAAGACCACTGCGGCCGCCCCCTGCGACCAAGGCCCCCAGGACACAAAAAAAAGGGGGGCCGCTACGCGACCCCCCACACACAAACACCCACACCCCGAAAACAGGGAAAGCCCCCACCCGAAGGCAGGGGCTCTCAACCCGAAGAAAACCGTGGCGGCAACCTACTCTCCCACCCCAC